>CANFSD010000045.1 GCA_947449515.1 Bacteroidota bacterium | reverse complement strand
GGTTTTGGGTTTTGGGTTTTGGGTTTTGGGTTTTTGCCATGGACTATGGACTATGGACTTTCGACAATCAATTTTAGTCTTCAGACTAGGAACAAAAAAGCATCTGCTATAGGCAAAAAAAACAAATTAGGTCTAATTGTGTTAAGTAAAGGTAATTTATAATAAAAAATATGTCGTTTAAAATATATACAAAGACAGGTGACAAAGGTGAAACTTCCTTGATTGGTGGCGTTAGGGTTTTGAAATCACATTTGCGCATTGAGTCTTATGGCACCATAGATGAATTGAATTCTTATTTAGGGATTATAAAAGACCAAACTTCTGACCAGCATAGAAGAGAATTGCTATATGAAATACAAGACAGGTTATTTACAATAGGTTCTGTATTGGCAAGTGACCCAGAGAAATCTAAAATGAAGATTCCAGATTTGCATGAAGAAGATTTGACTTTACTTGAAAAGGAAATTGACTTAATGAATGAAAGCTTACCAGAACTTAAAAGCTTTGTTTTACCTGGAGGAAATATTGTTGCCTCTCATTGTCATGTTGCACGTTGCATTTGCAGAAGAGCAGAAAGAATGGTGGTATTGTTGCAAGCCAGTTCGCCTGTACCAGAAATGATTATTATTTACCTGAATAGACTCAGTGATTTTCTTTTTGTATTGTCGCGACAAATTTTACATGAAAGTGAGGGAGAAGAATCTCCTTGGCGTCCGCGTCTCTAGTAGGCGCAATAAACCCAAATACTTGGGTCGATTATTTGATTTTTTTCTAGAATAGTAAGTGCTTGATTTAGGTTAGCACTTTTTTGAAAGGCTACCAAATAAAAGGGATGTGTACTTGGTTTAAAAACCAATGCTGCCACTTCGCCTTTTTGAGCCATTTTATCTTTGAACCTATTGGCGTTTGCTTGACTTTTAAAAGCGCCTGCAATTACATAAAATCCTTTTTCAATACCATTTTTCAAGGCATCCACATTTACCATATTGGGTGCATCTAATTTTGCTACTTTGGCCTTTTCAATTTTCTTGATAGGTTTTGCTACAGCCGTTTCCTCTTCTAATCCTGGAATTTCAGGTTCTGGGGTTTTATAAGAATTGGCAATTGGCATTATAGGTGAAACTGGAATGATGGTATCTTCCATTGGCAATACTATTTGGTAAGTGTATTGTGTGCTATCAAAATCAAAAGAACCTTTTGAATAAGCCATTGGAAAATGTTGCGAAATGCTATCTGTTGAAATAAGCTCTTCCACTACAGGGCTTGGATTAGCCTTAACCGCGGCCATTGCTGGCTTCACTTGCGCCATTTGCGTATCCAATATTTCACCGGTTTTACCCAAAATATTCATTTGAGAAATTTGTTGTTTCAATTGATCAACAGGACCATTGAACAAGAATATCCCCAAGTTTACAAGAAGTATTAATGTTAAAGCAGAGGCTATGATAGGAAACACTTTAGAGGTTTTCTTTGGCTTTTGGCTTTCTGCAATGCGGGCATTGTCTAACAAAACCTTCAGTTCTTTAAGCGCACTTTCGCGCATTTGCGTAAGTTCCTTCTCCTCTCCTTCTTCCTCAGGCTTTTCTACAACAATGCGTTTGGTTTTTAAGAGATTGGCTGCAAAATGAACCGGAATTAAACCAAAGGTATTTTCATTAAAGGTTTCAGTTTTGGCCGATTCAAAGCTTAAGTCGCCAGTAATTTGCAAGATAAAGGTCCCTAAATGCGGAATAGCTAACTTCATATTGCTTTGCAATTCGGTCTTTACCGCCTCAACAAAGCCCTGTAACTTATTAACATTGGCAGAAGAATCTGTACCCAAACATTGTGTCAAAAATTGAATAAATGCGGGGCTGGTTTCAAATTCACCTACCTGAAAGTATACTTTATGGGTGCTGGGAACAATCTTTTTAGCTACTGGGTCGACAATATACCCTTGCGTTTGTTTGGCAAAACGACCAAAACCCGCAATGCATAACTCGTTATGCTTGTGCAGGTAATGACCAATTAATTCCCAAATATGTGCTTCCGCCTTGTTCAAATTGTCTATTTTAACTAACACAAAGTAAGAAAATGTGCATTAAGCTCTTTCCACAAGCTTTCCACAAAAACCAATTGCCTTGTGAATAAAGTTCCCAAAGCCTTTAAATTGTCAAACTTTGGTTCGGGGCAATAATCCATCCTTTGATAAAAATAAATTGCTTAATTTGCTGTAAATTTCAACAAAAAAGTTCGCATTCACACACCCTATATGAAAATAAAATTACTGCTTTCATTAAGCTTGCTTTCCCTAGTGGCTAATAGCCAAATAAGCATTTTAAATAGCGATATGCCGCAGGTAAATGACGCATTGCGTTACAGTACCACTAATAGCACTTTTGACTATACCAGTACAGGGGCCAACCACACCTGGAATTTTTCCAGTATTCAAGTTGCCAATCAAGATGTTCAAAAGTACAATTCGGCCTTATCAACGCCCTATTTATTGCAGTTTTTAAGCAATTCCAGTTATGGTATTCCACAGTCAAATCAAAGCATAGGTCCTATTGGCAATTTTGCTTCTAATGTTTATTTGTTTTATAAAACCAGTGCCGCCGCTCAGGTAATTGTTGGCAGAGGAGCTACTATCCAAAGTTTACCTTTGGGTATTGTTTACGCGCCAAAAGACACGGTATTTAAATACCCCCTCACCTTTGGTAAAACCTATGCAAGTAGTTATTATGGAGAGCAAAGTTTGCCAACCTTGGGAACTTTAAAACAAGCGGGCAATAGGTCTACAGAGGTAGATGGTTGGGGCAGCATTACCACACCATACGGAACATTTGATTGTATTAGGGTTAAATCTATTGTAGACGAGGTTGATTCTATTATTTTAACCGGATTTGGCCTTCCTTTTCCAAACAATAAAATTGAGTATTCTTGGTTCGCCAAAAACGAAAAATTTCCAATAATGGAAGTGATTGTAAACAGCGCTACCAATCAGGTTACCAGTATTAAATACAAAGATATTTATCGTCCGGAAGCCTATGTAAACAATGCTAATTTTTCTGCCAATAAAACTGGTGGCAAAATTGGCGATACCATTACTTTTAATAATTTATCATTTGGCATTCCTAAATCCTATAATTGGACTATAACGCCAAGCACCTACCAATTTGCAGCTGGTTCGAGCGCAACGAGCGAAAACCCAAAGGTTATTTTTTCAGGAACTGGCAAATACAGCGTTAAATTAAGCCTAACCTATGAAGGCGCCTCTGATGATACTTTGCGCACAGATTATATTAGTATTACAGAACCTGTTGTGGCTAAATTTACTTGTAGCAATGTAATGCCGCGTATCAATGAAACCGTTAATTTTTATGATTCGAGCACGGGCGCTCCTACCTCCTACACATGGAGCATAACTCCTGCCACAGGCGTTTTATATTTGAATGGAACCATCGCAAAAAACATTCAGGTACAATTTACCCAAACTGGAAATTATTCGGTTCAGTTAAAAGCTAGCAATTCAGGCAGCACCAATACCGTTAAATTAACCAATTACATTCAAGTATGGCCAACTGGTTTGGCGCAAATTGAACATAAATCTTTTGCAAAAATTTTCCCAAATCCTGGAAAGAATTTTATTCAAATAGAAATGAATGAAAAACAAGCTGTACAACTCACCTTGTATTCTATTTTAGGAAAAGTAGTAATTAGCAAAACCTTTGAACCGCTAAGTGAATCAGGTATAAATACTGAAAATTTGCCAAGAGGTATTTATTTCTTAGAACTCAAACAAAACGGCGAAAAATTTACCCAACGCTTGATTTTAGAATAAGAATTTGCGGGTGTGGAAAACATGAAAATGTTTAATCCTATATTCGCTCCTGAAAGATGTTAAAGAGTTTAAAAATCAGGAATTATGCAATTATTCGGCAGAGTGAAATTAATTTCCATGCTGGATTAAGCATTATAACAGGAGAAACTGGTGCAGGTAAATCTATTTTAATGGGTGCCTTAGGCCTTATTTTAGGTGAGCGTGCAGATTCAAAAGTTATTTTAGAAGGTACAGATAAATGTGTGGTAGAGGCTTGTTTTGACATTGAAGCCTATGGCCTTGCCGATTTTTTTAGCGAGAATGAATTGGACTACGAACCTTTGTGTATTGTTCGCCGCGAGCTCACTGCGGCAGGCAAGTCAAGGGCATTTATAAATGATACTCCTGTTAATTTACCCATCTTAAAAGAACTGGGACTAAACCTGGTTGATATTGTTTCGCAGCATGAAACATTGGCATTAAACGAAGCCAAATTTCAATTAGATGTATTGGATGCCATTGCACAATGCGCAAAGGAAAAAGCCAATTATTCAACTGCTTTTCAAACTACCACTGCACTCAGAAAAAAATTAAACGATTTATACGAACGCGAAGAACGTGCTAAAAAAGACGAAGATTATTTGCGTTTTGTTTTGAATGAACTCAATGAGTTAAATCCAAAAGCTGAAGAACAAGAGGAGCTCGAAAAAAAATTGGATGAATTGAGTCATGCCGAAACCATTCAACAAGCCAGCAATGAAGTTAGTCAAATGCTTGATGGCAGTGAAAGTTCAATGGTTGATTTAATTCGCACTGCCAAAACCATTCTTGCCCCTGCGGCCAAGCACCAAAAGGATTTACAAGAAATACTACCCCGCTTAGAAAGCACCTTATTAGAATTAAAAGACATTGCTGCTGAATTGGAAACAATTGGCAATAAGACCTTGGCCGATCCTAAATTATTGGCAGAAATTGAAGCGCGTTTGCAAATTATTTTTAGCCTCCTTAAAAAACACAGGGTGCAGAATTTGGCCGAATTAATTGAATTGCAAGCCCAATTTGAGCAACAATTAAACGATATAAACTCCTTAGAAAGTTCAATTCTTGCTTGCAAAAAAGACCTTGCCGCACAAGAAGAAAACTTGCATTCATTGGCCATACAATTGAGCAACAAAAGGAAGTTGGCCTTGCCGGGTATTTTAGATAAGGTAAATGATTTATTGCTGCAAGTGGCCATGCCAAACGCGCATTTTGAAATTGATTTCAATGCCTTACCTTTAGAAAAAGCCACTAAGGATGGTATTGATGAGGTACAATTCTTGTTTACCGCCAATAAAGGATTTACACCTCAGGCCATTAGCAAAGTGGCCAGTGGCGGGGAATTAAGCAGGTTAATGCTTTGTATTAAATCCTTGATTGCCGATCAAGTGAAATTACCTACCGTGGTTTTTGATGAAATAGACACAGGAATTTCTGGAGAGGCCGCACAAAAAGTAGCTGCCGTAATGCGCAAGCATGCGAAAAGTCACCAAGTAATTGCTATTTCACACTTGCCTCAAATAGCAGGTAAGGCCGATCAGCACTTGTATGTTTACAAAAGCAATGAAGGCTTACAAACCCAAACTGCCATTAAAGCTTTAAGTGAAAAAGAAAGAATTGAAGAAATAGCCCGCATGCTAAGTGGCGAAAATCCTTCTGATAAAGTATTGGCCGCTGCACGCGAACTGATTGGGATTTAAGTTATTTTATATATCTTGCAACACAACACATGACTGGTAGTTTAGAATACAATACCGAAAGGGGCAAATTGCTTATATCGGAATACGGACGCATCATTCAAAAAATGGTACAGGTAGCGGTTGAAGAACCAAACCGTGATCGTCGTCAAACCATTGCCAACGAAATCATTAAATTGATGGGGCAGTTAAATCCACATTTGAGAGATGTAGTAGATTATAAGCATAAATTATGGGATCACTTGTTTGTAATGAGCGATTTCAAATTAGATGTAGATTCTCCTTATCCTATTCCTACCGCAGAAACCATAAAGGCTAAGCCCGAACCAATGGTTTATCCGCAAAGTCGCATCCAATTTAGGTTCTACGGAAAAATAGTTCCTAAGATGATTGAAAAGATTTCAGAGTTTGAAGAAGGTCCTTTGCGCACATCCTATATCAATGCAATTGGTTCGTTCATGAAAATGAGCTCCAAAGCTTGGAACCTTGAAATGCTAAACGACGATGAGGTAATGAACCACCTTGAAAGTTTGAGTAAAGGAAAAATTAGCACCAGTGAAAGCGATGATTTGCAATTTAAAAATATGCAACAACGCAAGGTAACAACCATTGGAGAAGACAAATATAGCAATGGTGGTGGCGGACATAGGAACAACCAAAACCGCAATAAGTTTAATAAAAACAAGAACCGCAATTTCAAGAATTTCAAGAACAGACCATAGGTATTGTTGTTGATTGATAAATGCCATGCTAAAGGATTCCTTTAACAGATCACACGATTATTTAAGAATCTCTCTTAGCGACCAATGTAATTTCAGGTGTTTGTATTGCATGCCTGATGAGCAAATGGAATTTAAACCTGCATCACATTTGATGAGTGCAGATGAGGTGGTTCATTTGGCAGAAATTTTTATCTCACAAGGTATTCGTAAAATTAGGCTTACAGGTGGCGAGCCTTTAGTTAGAAAAGATGCCAAGGAAATTATTGAACGCCTGGCCCAATACCCAATAGAATTAAGCTTAACCAGCAATGGCGTGTTTATTGACAAACACATTAATAGCCTCATTGCTGCTGGCGTACATTACATAAATATTAGTTTAGATACGCTCGATCCCATTAAATTTAAAAGCATTACCCAACGCGATGTATTTGACAAGGTTTGGAGCAATGTGAAATTACTTTTACAGCACCAAATTCATGTAAAAATTAATTGCGTGGTGATGAAGGGAATTAACGACAGTGAAATTGCCGCCTTTGTGCAATTAACTAAAGACTTACCTCTACACATTCGTTTTATTGAATTTATGCCCTTTACAGGCAATGATTGGAATAAAAATAAGGTATTTACACATAGTGAGATTTTAGCTGAAATTGAAAAAGAATTCTTCTTTATAAAGTTACAAGACGCCAAACACGATACGGCAAAAAAATACCAGGTGCAGGGCCATAAAGGAACCTTTGCTGTTATTACTACCATGAGCGAACCTTTCTGTTCTGATTGCAACAGATTGCGCCTAACAGCAGATGGAAAACTCAAAAACTGTTTATTCTCTGCAGAAGAATCTGATTTATTAAATCAATTGAGAGCGGGTAAGGATATTTTACCTCTTATTCAGCAATCAGTGCTCAATAAGAAAATGAGTCGTGGCGGGCAATTTGGCGATACATTTTCTGAAACCGACCCTTTGAAATTAATCAACAGAAGCATGATTGATATTGGCGGTTAATCGCTATATTTAACAAAAATAATTACCATGATTGCAGTTAATGAGGCCAAAGAATTAATCAATTTTAATTGTGCAGCTTTGCCTCCCCAAAAAATGCATTTGGCAAATGCAAACGGACATATTTTAGCTACTGCTGTTTTTGCTCCCCTCAACTCCCCTCCTTTTAACCAATCTGCCATGGATGGCTATGCTTATAATAGCAATGAAATAGATTGGAGCAAAAGTGTCTTAGTAAGTGGATTGAGCCAAACTGGCGATACCCATGAAGGCAAACTAGAAACAAAAACAGCCAAGAGAATTTATACAGGTGCCGCTGTTCCTTTGGGAGCAGATACCATCATCATTCAGGAACATGTAAGTTTAAACAATAAACATATTGATTTAACAAATGAGGCGCCTAAACCTGGCAGTAATATCCGTTTGGCGGGTTCACAAATTAAAAAAGGCGAATGTGCTGCTCAGGCCGGAACACTTTTAAATGCAGGCACTATTGGCTATTTAATTGGTTTAGGAATTGAAGAAGTGGAAGTAATTCCAAAACCCAAAATTGGCATTATTGTTACTGGAAAAGAATTGGTAAAAATTGGTTCGAACCTATTACATGGACAAGTATATGAAAGCAATTCTATGATGCTTAATGCAGCATTGCAAGATGGCCATTTGGTTCCTACCACAATTTCTCACGCAGATGATATAGAATCAGAAATTACTGCCCATATTAAAAAGGCAATTGATACCTGTGATGTAGTTTTGGTAACAGGTGGGATTTCTGTTGGCGATTTTGATTTTGTGGGAAAAGCATTTGAAAACCTAGGCGCAGAAAAGCTCTTTTACAAGGTAAAGCAAAAACCCGGAAAACCTTTGTATGCAGGAAAATTGGGCAATACTTTCATATTTGGTTTACCCGGAAATCCCTCCTCTGTTTTGAGTTGTTATTATGAATATGTGGTACCCTGTTTGCGTAAAATGCGAGGCTTTAATTTTGAACCAAACAATAAATTATTTTTGCCATTGGGCGAGGATACCCATAAAAAAGGTACACTCACTAATTTCTTAAAAGGACGCATTGACAATGGCTTTGTATTTATTTGTGAAGGACAAGAGTCTTATAAACTCAGCGCATTTACCCAAGCCAATTGCTTGGTGGTTTTGCAAGCAGAACAAAATGAACTAAAAGAAGGAGAAATAGTTGAGGCACATACCTTACAAAATTGTTGGACGAATTAAATTAAGATGGAATACAGCACCCTGCTTTTTTATTTCTTATTGCCGCTAGTTGCTTTCTTATATGCATCGGTTGGACATGGCGGTGCCAGTGGATATTTGGCATTGATGGCCTTGTTTTCTTTTTCGCCAAGTTTAATGAAACCAACTGCACTTGTCTTAAATATTATGGTTTCTTTATTGGCATTTTACCAATACAATAAAACCGTTCAAATGAATTGGCGTTTATTTGGCTTATTGGTATTAGGCTCTATTCCTGCTGCATTTTTGGGCGGTTCGATCCAAATTGAAGCGCAGGTTTATAAGCAAATATTAGGTGTATTTTTATTGCTTTCTGTAATACGCTTGCTTGGTTTTTACGAACTAAAAGAAACAGTAAAAAAGGAAATTTCTATTCCGCTTGTTTTGGTTTTAGGTGTTAGTATTGGCTTTATTTCTGGCTTGATAGGCATAGGTGGCGGCATTATTTTATCGCCAATATTATTGCTATTGGGTTGGAGTAATTTAAAAGAAACCTCTGCCATTAGCGCGCTGTTTATAACAGTAAATTCCATTGCAGGAATTGCAGGTAACAAGCAAATAGGCATTAACTGGAGCAGTGAATTGTACATCTATATTTTTATTGGTTTGGCATTTATGGGAGGTATACTTGGCTCCTATTTGGGTGCGCATAAATTTAATTTAAAGACTTTACGCCTCTTGTTGGCCGTGGTTTTATCGCTGGCCAGTGCTAAGCTGTTATTTAGTTAAAGAGATTCCAAAAAAAAGCCCATTTTTGTAAGTAGGCAAAAGAAAAAAACAACATGATTCAAGTTAAAGCATTTGGGCAGCTTGCAGAAATTATTCAAAAACATGAATGGGAAATTACTGCGCCTATTAGCTGCTTTGCCTATAGAAAACAATTGTTAGAAACTTATCCGGCTTTACAAGAAATTCCATTTGTATTTTCTATCAACAGGTTAATTGTTCACAAGGATGAGCTCATTTTAGACCATAGCGAATTGGCTTTATTACCACCCTTTTCTGGCGGCTAAAACAATGAATTACCAATTATACCAACGACAACTTTTACTGCCAGATTTTGGCTTGGTGGCACAAAAAAAACTGCTTGAGGCAAAAGTATTGGTAATAGGCGCTGGCGGATTAGGATGCCCAGCTATTTTATACTTGGCGGCTGCAGGTGTTGGTTGTATTGGCATTGCCGACTATGACCAAATTGAAGAAAGCAATTTGCACCGACAAATTTTATTTCAAGCAAGTGATATTTCGAAAGGGAAAGCTGAAACTGCTTGCCACAAAATAAAACTGGCCTATCCACAAATAAATGTAATCGAACATGTGGTGCGCATTGATGAGTGGAATGCCGCAACAATTATTGCTGATTATTCTTTGGTAATAGATTGTACAGATAATTTTGCCACACGGTATGTTTTAGACGATGTCTGTAAGGCTCAAAATAAAGTTTTGGTATATGGTTCCGTTTCAAGGTATGAAGGTCAG
>CANFSD010000044.1 GCA_947449515.1 Bacteroidota bacterium | reverse complement strand
GGCACATTTCTTTCAATATGATTGCGTTTGTGCCACCATTTTTTAATTTTAAAAAAGAAATCTGAATGCGCTTTGTGAACCGAAGCACTGTGTTTTGGTTTGCCATTTAGAAGGAAAAATACAGATCCAATTAAATCCAATGTAGACCTTACAGGAATGAGCCACCACAAGCGATGGGTGTCTTCATTTTTTAGCATCATTTGTAGGGAGTTTCTAAAATTTAAATAGGTCTTTTGTGGATTTCCTTTTTGCAATGTGCTGCCTCCTAAATGATACACGGCACTTTCACCACAATACCAAATTTGATAACCTGCTAATTGCAAGCGCCAACAAAGGTCTACTTCTTCCATGTGGGCAAAGAAATGTTCATCAAATCCGTTTACTTGGTGAAAGGCTTTAGACTTAATAAACAAGCAAGCACCACTGGCCCAAAAAACGGGAATGCTGTTGTTGTATTGTCCAAGGTCTTCTTCCAAATTTTCAAAAATTCTACCCCTGCAAAAGACATAACCTAAGTGGTCTAAAAACCCACCTGCTGCGCCTGCGTATTCAAAATGACTTGGCTTATTGTATTGAAGTATTTTGGGCTGGGCTGCAGCAATTTTTTCGTCTTTTTCCATCAAGGTAATTATTGGTTCGATCCAAGATGGATTAACCATAACATCATTGTTGAGGAGTACGTAATAATCTGCTTTGATTTCTTTGAGAGCATGGTTGTATCCGCCTGCGTAGCCATAGTTTTGGTCTAAAACCAAGGTTTGAACCATTGGGTAGTTTTTGTTTACCCAAGCAATAGAATCGTCATCTGAATGATTATCGGCAAGAATAATTTGCAGGTTGGCGTAGGTGCTTTTTACAACGCTTGGGAGAAATTGTTCGAGCAATTCTCTTTTGTTCCAATGAATAATAACAACCGCTACTGAAGGATTACTCATTTACTTTCTCCTTCTTTTTTTGTTTGTAAGGCACATAAATAAACCTTGCATCGCCAGGTGTTATGAGCAAAATGCACATGGTTTCTTTGGGGTTTTTATAGTTGCGTTTAAAGTCTTCTTCGCGTTCGGCCAGAACTAATTTTTTTTCCACCAATTCTTCCAAGGTGCTTGCATGGATGGTAAATTCGCGGGCATAATCGGCACCTAATAATATGGGTTCGCCTAATTTTACCTCGTGTTGATGGGCGATAAAAATAGGGTATTGCGTAAAATTTTCCTTTAATAAATCTGTGGCAACCTCTTTAATCATGGGACTATAGAAGTCGAGGTCATCTGCCAATATTTCCAATAATTTTTTTAAGATTTCTTCTTTGTCCATTATTTTAATTCGAGTAAGGCAATATTTTCTACATGGTGGGTATGCGGAAACATATCTACTGGTTGAACAATTTTTACTTCATAGGCTTCACAAAGCAAGGCAATGTCTCTTGCTTGTGTAGCTGGGTTACAGCTTACATAAACAATTCTTTTTGGTCGTACCTGCAACAGTTGGTTAATCACATCATCATGCATTCCGGCACGAGGCGGGTCAGTAATAACTACATCTGGTTTTCCGTGCTGGTCAATAAATTCTGCTGTAAGCAGGTCTTTCATATCGCCTGCAAAAAAATCGGTATGGGTAATTCCGTTGAGGGTAGCATTCTTTTTAGCGTCTTCAATGGCTTGTTCTACATATTCAATACCAACCACTTTTTTGGCAAGTTTTGAAACAAACAACGCAATGGTACCAACCCCAGTATATAAATCATAAACCAGTTCTTGGCCCGTTAAACCTGCAAATTCTCTGGCTTTTTTGTAGAGTTCAATGGTTTGGTAGGCATTGGTTTGAAAAAATGATTTTGGTCCAATTTTAAATTTCAGGTCTTCTAATTGTTCTATAATAAAATCGTCTCCAGCAAAGATTTTTACATCCAAATCAAAGATGGTATCGTTACCCTTTTCGTTTATAACATAAAGCAAAGAGGTAATTTCTGGGAAGGATTGATGGATATGCTTGAGCAAGGCTTCTCTTTTTTCAATGTCTTCATGACCAAAGCTTACAATTAGCATCCATTCACCTTGCATATTGTTGCGCAAGGTTAGGTTGCGTAGGAACCCAGTTCCACCATATAGGTTAAAGAAATCAAAATCGTTGGCAATGGCAAAATCCCTGATGCTGTTTCTGATGGCATCATTTAAGGGAGCCATTAAATGGCAGGTAAACAAATCAAAAACTTTGTCGAACCTACCTGGAATATGGTAACCTAAACCAGCATTTTCTGCTTTGCTCAAGGTGCCTATATCTACTTTATTGGTAAGCCATTTTCTATCTGTACTTGAAAATTCAACTTTGTTTCTATAGTGGGTGGTTTGCTTAGAACCTAATATAGGTTGAATAGTGGGAAATGGAAATTTTCCAATTCTTTCAAAGGCATCTTGTACTTGTTGTTGCTTATAGCGCAATTGAGCCTCATAACTCATTTGTTGCCATTTGCAACCACCGCATGTTCCGAAGTGTTCGCAGAAGGTATCCACTCTGTCTGGTGAAGCTTTTACAATTTCGGTTATGGCTGCTAATTCAAACCTTCTTTTGTTTTGAACCACCTTTGCATTAACGATATCGCCTGGTACGGCATATTCCACCATCACTACCATTCCATCTGGCCTGGCAATGCTTTTTCCTTCGCTGCCAGCACTTACTATTTCTAGGTTTTCGTAGAATTTTGGTGTTTTACTTTTCTTTCCCATGTGGCGCGCAAGATAAGCAAAAAGACTAGAAGCACGCATTGGGTTCGACCCAAATTGGCCTATAGAAAAGGAAATTTTACCGAGGAGTTGGAGGTGCTGTTTAAATTAAATTCACCTCTGGATGGATGGTAATACCAAAAGATTCTTGAACAGAGGCTTGAATAGCCAATGCCAGTTGGTAAATTTCATTGCCAGTGGCATCTCCGTAATTTACCAAAACCAAGGCTTGGTCTTTGTGCGACCCTGTATTGCCCACCTTTTTACCTTTCCACCCGCATTGTTCTATGAGCCAACCCGCAGGGACTTTTATGTTTTCTGTGCCCACTGGATAGCCCGGAATACTGGGGTGTTCAAGTTTTAATTTTTCAAATTGGGCCAATGGTATTTCTGGGTTTTTAAAAAAGCTTCCAGAATTCCCCAATACTTTTGGGTCGGGCAATTTAGACTGACGAATGGCAATCACTGCTTCGCTTACATCTTTGATGCTAGGTTGTTCAATTCCTTTTTGTTTTAATACCTCTTGAATGGCACCATAGCTGGTGTTTGGCTTTGGATCTTTAGAGAGTTTAAATGTTACGGCAACAATGATGAATTTGTTTTTGTGTTCATGCTTAAAAACACTTTCTCGGTAACCAAATTTACATTCTGCATTGGTAAATTTAACCAGTTTGCCTGATTCAATTTCTATGGCAAATAATTCTTCAAAGCTGTCTTTAATTTCTACCCCATAGGCGCCAATATTTTGCATGGGAGCTGCGCCTACACAACCCGGAATCAATGATAAATTCTCTACGCCGCTTAAGTTTTTGGCCACACAATATTGCACAAATTCATGCCAAGGTTCGCCACACATGGCCTTAACCCAAACATGGTTTTGGTCTTCCTTAATGGCATCCATTCCTTTTAGGTTCATTTTTATAACCATGCCATCAAAATCTTTGGTGAGTAAAATATTACTTCCGCCACCAATGATTAATTTATTTCTTTCAGAAAGGTTAAAGGTAGTGCACAAAACCTGCACTTCTTCTACCGTATTTACTTCAACAAATTGGGCAGCTTTTACATCAATGCCAAAGGTGTTGTACGGTTTAAGCGATATGTTTTGATAGATAACCATGTTCGCTTGGCAAGTAAAGAAATACATTTGAAAAAAGCGATATAAAAAAAATATTCTATTTTGCGGGTCATGAACAAGCAATTTCAGCTATTAATCAAGAGGTTTTCTATTGCACTTGTTGTTTCAAGCCTTTGTCGTCTCTTGTTTTTTGTTTTGAATCCTTATTTTTTTTCATTTTCAATAGGTGAAATTGTAAATGCGTTTTATTTTGGTGTTTTGTATGATATTTCTGCCTGTGTTTATTTAAACATACTTTTTATTGCCCTTCATTTATTGCCAGGCAGGTATTTTTACACCCTAAAAATCCAAAAAATATTGTTTGCATTATTTATGATGGTGCAATTTGTTACTTGTTTTTTTAATTTGTTAGATACCGGTTATTTTCCAATAGCAGGCAGACGCAGCGGAATTGATGTGTTAGGTATGATTAATGAATTGGATGGGGTATTTTACAATTACCTTGGAGATTATTGGTACCTAATTATTGCTTTAATTAGCTTGGTTTTCATTTCTTACTATTCTTATAAAAAAACTTATTTATTTGCGCTGTCCTTAATTGAAAATGATAAGAAGGAACTTGTATTTACAGCTGTTTTTTGGAGAGTTTCGGTTCTTGCTTTGTCATTTATTGGTGCCCGTGGCGGATTTAATTTATTACCTTTAAATCCATTTGACGCGGCCCGACAAACACGGGCAGAATTCATTCCGCTGGTGGTAAACACCCCTTTTAATATGATTATTAGTACCCAGCAGGCGGGTTTAAAAGAGAAGAATTATTTTGAAGGTGGCAATGAACTGCATTGGTTCGAACCGATACAACAATATGGGTTTGATTCTTTGTCTATAAGGCCTAAAAACATTGTTCTGATTATTGTTGAAAGTTTAGGTAAGGAATATGTGGGCTATTACAACCATGGCAAAGGGTATACTCCTTTTTTGGATTCGCTAATGGGTCACAGTGAGGTGTTTTTACATGCTTATTCAAATGGTAAAAAATCAATTGAAGGAATTCCATCCATTTTATCTTCAATGCCTAGTTGGATGGCAACACCCTATTTGGGCAGTTTTTACCAAGGAAATAACATAAAAGGTATAGGCACCTATTTGCAAGAAATTGGTTACGATGCGAGTTTTTACCATGGGGGAAGAAACGGAACCATGAGTTTTGATAATTTTATTGCCACCAGCAATGGTGGTGCCTATTTTGGAAAGAATGAATATCCTAATCCTGAAGATGGAGATGGTCATTGGGGTATTTATGATATGCCTTATTTGCACTATTTTGGAAAGGAATTAACGCAGAAAAAGGAACCATTTTTTGGTTCAGTTTTTACTTTAAGTTCACATCATCCCTATAAATTGCCTGTTGATAAAATAAATTCATATAAAAAAGGCACCATGCCAATTCATCCTACCATTGGCTATGTTGATGATGCTTTAAGGCAGTTTTTTAATTATGCTAAAACACAGGCTTGGTATGCGCATACAAGTTTTATTATTACTGCCGACCATAGCGCAGAAAATGAGCAAGCCTATTACCAAAGTGCGCAAGGAAAATTTGAATTGCCTTTGTTTGTTTTTAGGCCAGAACATCCTGTTAATTTTGAAAATACACAAACGGTTTCACATGTGGATGTGCTGCCAATGGTATTAAAAGAAGTAGGCTATACAAAGCCATTTTTTAGTTTTGGGACTTATGCCGAACCAAGCAATTTAAAGGGTGTTGCGCTTCAATACCATGATAATTTTTACCAACTGATTCGATGGCCTTATGTATATCAATTTGATGGGCAAAACGCGCTTGGATTTTACCAGGTAGCAAATGATTCTCTATTGAAGCATAACCTCCTAAAAACGCAAAATTTTGCTGGTAAAATTGACAGCATGGAAATGCTAACAAAGGCAATGATACAAACTTATAATTGGCGTTTAATTAAAAACAAAACAATAGCACCTTAATGTCACAGGCCCAATTCTTTTTGTAGTTTCTTTGTAAGGCCTTTTATTACCATTTCATAACTGTGGTCAACCCATTCTAAGATTTCTTTGTCTTTCATGTCCTGGTTGAAATAAATTGTATTCCAATTTGCCTTAGACATTTGCCAGCCGGGTATTACAGCATTGAAATTAGCTCTAAGTTCTATGGCTTTTTCTGGATCGCATTTGAGGTTACAACAGATTGGATTGTCCAAGCCAATTAAGCAGAACATTTTGCCAGCCACTTTAAAAACCAAAGTTTCTGAATCAAAAGGAAAGGATTCTGTTACTTCTCTTTTGTGAATACAATGTTCGCGCAATAACTCTGCGTTCATTTTAAAATAAACCAAACATTTTAAAGCCAACTTGCAACATTAACATGCCGCTTGTACTGCTCGGAGAAACACCGTTATAGGTAAAAGGAGAACCCATGGATGAGGTGTTTAATTCATATTTTGCGTCTACCCTAAGTTTTAGTAAATCCAATCCAACACCAAATTGTATTCCAGTTGTTTGCTTTTTTAAATTGCTCGTTTTAAAGTTGGTGTTATTGATAGGTAAATCTGTTTTTTGATTGGTTAAGAATTGAAAATTTGGTCCTGCATAAATGCGAAACAATTTTAACATTTTAAAGCCAACCAGAACTGGTACATCTACATAATTAGCAGAATGACTAAAAATAACAGAATTGCCAGTTGCAATGTCTTTAATAGTAAAGTTGCTTGCCCTTCTATTTACTATAATTTCGGGTTGCACATAAAGGCCAATGATCATAATTTTTAAGCGGCCAAAAGCGCCAAAATTTAGGGTTGTATTTGGGTCTATTTTGGCTTCAAAATTACTAACATTTGAAAGGCTAATTTTATCTGAACTAAGGCCTGCTTTTAAACCAAATTCAAGTTCCTGGGCAGATGCCAAATAGGTGCTACCTAAAAGTGCAATGGCGACAAATAATTTTTTCATAAGTTTTATTCTTTCTCAAAGCTAGGGAATAAAAATAAACAAAAAAAATCCGGAGACCAGCTCCGGATTTTTTTAATCTTAATTAATGTTTGGTAAGTAACCGTAATTTTTTCCTCTTTCTAATTGGTCTTTCAACCAATCATTAGGATATTCTACTTTTACATCTACAATTTTTCCTTCTTTCATTACTGGCACTAATTTAGGTTGAATGAAACCTTTGTAGGCCGCAACGTGTAATTTTTCGAAACGCTCTTTTACTTCTTTTAACAAAGCCTGGTCTACTTTTACGCCATAACCTTCAACCAATGCAGTTGCTGCAGCATAATCACCTTCCGATTTAATTCTTTGGATTTCTTTCAATAATTGTCCAAACAATTCGCGCAATTTCTCGTAGTTGTTGATTTTAACGTATGTTTTACCATCTTTTTTATACATTTCAATTACGTTGTCTGCTTTACCTTTTTCATACACCCATGAGGCATTTAATTGACGGTTACGCATGTGGGCTTCTTCTAAATTTTCACCCAATTGTAAACGGGTTAATTGGGTTATTAAGCCATTTCTAATATAACCATCGTATTCTGTTTTACCCACTTCAATGCTTGGCATTACACCCATTTCAACCAATTTAGGGTCGTAGATATAATACAAAGCAACTAAATCTGCGCGAGCTTCTTCTAGTGTACTTGCATAGTTTTTAAGGGTTTGGTCTGGATCACCAATTCCTTGGTTAATTTTTCCTGATGCATGTCCAATTACCTCGTGCATATCTGTATGTAAATCACTGGCCAATGCTCCGTATTTTGCGTTGCGTTCAATTTCTTCTTGGCTCAATGTAAACTCTCTCATCATTGGGCTTTTTGCGCCAACCACGTTGTATGAATGTACAATATTTCCTAGAGAAACAGATTTAGATCCATGTTGTTGTCTGATCCAATTGGCATTTGGGAGATTGATACCAATTGGTGTAGAGTGTTCGCTAGCCCCTGCCTCTTGAATTACAGTAATTACTTTTGCCGTAATACCTTTTACTGATGCTTTTTTGTGTTCAGCTGAAATAGGAGAATGGTCTTCAAACCATTGTGCTTGTGCAGCTATTGCGGCAATTCGCTTGGTTGCTTCCATGTCTTTTATGCTCACCACAGATTCAAAAGAAGCTCTTTTGCCAATGGCATCATCATATACTTCAATAAAACCATTTACAACATCTAATCTACTCTCTGTATCATTTACCCAAGCAATATTATAATCATCCCATACTTTCAAATCCCCAGTTTTATAATAATTAACCAACATTTCTAGGGCTCTTTTTTGTTGGTCGTTTTCTGCTACGGTTACAGCTTTTTCTAACCAAAATACAATTTTTTCAATTGCTGGTCCGTACATACCATCTATTTTCCATACTTTTTCTGTTACCTCGCCATTCACTTTTACCATTTTAGAGTTTAATCCCCATGAGATAGGTTGTTGGTCGTCATTGTTTACCCTCGCATTGTAGTAGGCTTCTACTTCTTTTTGCGTAACACCTTCATAGAAATTATTGGCAGAAGCCGCTACATTGTCTATGCCTGATGCCAAATTTACCAATTTAGCATCATAGGTTGGGCTAAACATTATTGGTTTCATTTCTATTAAAAATTGTTCAAGGGATCTACCATTTAAAGGCAATTTTTTAGTGTCTGAACCCATTACCAAACTTTGAAAATATTGGTAGCTACATGTTGGTACAAATTTGATATTGGAATAATGGTGGTGGATACCATTGGAGAAAAATACACGTTTGGCGTATGTTTCAAAGGCTTTCCAGTCTTGTGAGGTTCTTTCACCTTTGTAGGTGTTAAGAATGTTTTCAATGGTTCTTCTAATAGTTAAATTATGTTTGTAGCGTTGATCGTAAAAAATATCACGGCCACAATTAGCAGCTTCATAAAGGTAATAAGCCAATTCTTTTTGTTTTGGCGTGAGGGTTTCAAAGCCCGGAATTTGGTAGCGTAGAACTTGCAAATCTGCAAATTCGTCGCAACTCACTTCAAAGGTTGCTTTGTTGTTTTTTTGGGCTGGCTTTTTATCGCTAGTAAAGGCGGCAATTCCAATTGCTGCGCAGATGGCACCATACATCATAGATTTTTTTAGATTCATGGATTGATTGACTTAATTTGGACAAATATAAAGGTAGAAAATTTGAAAGGGCAAACCATTTATAAAATTCTGAACGCAAAGGTAAAACAATACGAGCAGTTTGGGTTCATTGAAAACGACCCAATAGTTGTGCCGCATTTGTTTTCGCAAAAGCCCGATATAGAGATTGCGGGCTTATTTGCCGCTGTTTTTGCTTGGGGGCAACGTTTGACCATTATCAATAAATGTAAGGACCTGTTGGCTCGTATGGACAATGCCCCACATCAATTTGTATTGCAACACCAAGATTCCGATTTAAAAAGGATGTTGGGTTTTAGTCATCGTACATTTAACGATACCGATCTGTTGTATTTTATTACTTTTTTAAAACAACATTACCAAAAGCATCCAAGTTTAGAAGCGGCATTTTCAAGAGATGTTTTAAAAACAGCTCCAACGGTTGAAAAGGGCTTAATTCAATTTAGGAACTATTTTTTTTCACTAGAAGAGGCGCCGGTTCGAACCGGAAAACATATTGCTAGTCCTTTGAGCGGTTCTGCTTGTAAGCGATTAAATATGTATTTACGATGGATGGTAAGGTCAAACAGTGAAGGCGTAGATTTTGGAATATGGCATAAGATTAAGCCTGCACAATTGGTTTGTCCTTTAGATGTTCATTCGGGAAGGGTTGCACGTAAATTGGGACTGTTGCATAGGCAACAGGATGATTGGGTTGCTGCTATTGAACTTACAGAAAACTTAAAACAGTTTGATCCAAAAGATCCAGTAAAATATGATTTTGCCCTTTTTGGAATGGGGGTAGAAGGGGAGATGTAATTAGAGGGCTTTGTATATTTCTCTGGCCTTGCTAACTACTTGGAAGAGCAGTAAAACTGGCCACACCAAGGCGCTTTTGCTGGAATAATTAATTAATATTACACTGGTTAATACACCAATATTGAGGCAAGCAACTACAATGTAAATGAGTTGAAACCTGAGATTTTGCGTTTTGATAAAAGATAAAACAGCAAAAACAACTAAAAGTAAAACAGAAATAATGGAAACTATATAAGCAATGTTCATATTTGCACAAATATGAACTACAAAGTCTGCATTTCAAACCCAATTGAACATTTTGTTAAAATTCAAGCTACCATCCAAAATGAATCTTTAGGTAAGCTCCAGCTGCAATTGCCGGCCTGGAGACCAGGTAGGTATGAGTT
>CANFSD010000043.1 GCA_947449515.1 Bacteroidota bacterium | reverse complement strand
TATTTGCGCTATTAAGAACAAATGGTGTGTTGCAATTATTTGATAATGGGAAAATATATCAAAGAAAATTTGGACACGAAGTAAATGCCGTTTTAAACGTTAATGACTCATTTTTCTATGCGGGAGTTGTAGGTTTAGGCCTGTTTAAGTATTCATTTTCAAAATTAAGATTGGTAAAAAGAGTCCTAATGGACTTTAATTATCCACGTTCAATTTCTCCAAAAATAATATGGACCAAGAATAGACACCTAAATTTTATAGGGGGCTATGATAATTTTATTTTTGATGAAAATTTAAATCTACTCCATAATTCTGGTTTGAAGAAAAGCGATTTATTTATAACATCGTTTTGCACAAATGGGAAAGATAAAATTTATAAAATAGACCACTATAAGAATTTTAATGTTGTAAAAAATGGTATTAGTAATATAAAATTTTTTGATGCACTAGAAAATGCGGAACTCCGGTGTTTAAATCATCCTGGAGGGTCCTTTTATTGGATTGGTACCAATCAAGGTTTAGTTAAGGTAATTGAGCCATCTACATCTGTGCAAGTGTTAAATGACAATAAATTGATAAATAGCGATTTGATTAGAGTAAGAAGGAGAATTATTGAGTCGCCAAATGGAGATTTATTTTTTTTAGGATATCCAAATATTTTGTTAAAACGGAAGGGGGTATTCTCTGTCATAAATCATCCTGCAATTTCAACTTTTGATGGTATTTTAATTGGTAGTAATATCTATATAGTTGCAGAGGAAAATTTATTTATTACGCTTAATGTTCAAACTTTATCATTTCAAATTACTGAAATACCAAGATCTTTTTTTATTGGTAATTTATTTTCTATTTGTATGGTAGATTCATCCAATATTTTGATTGGGGGGGCGCAAGGTCTAATAAATTATCATATTCCAAGCCAATCTTTTTCTAAGATTAAATTTCCCAATGAGGTTTTTAATTCGCTTTATATTTATAGTATTAAGAAGCATATTAACACTTTTTATCTTTGCAGCGATAAAGGGTTATACGCCTTAAATTTTGGCATTGCTAATTCTTTTACCAAGGAATTAATTGTTTCAAAATTTTCAAAAATTGTAACGCATGAAACAAATATAAAATGTATACTATTTATCCCTGATTATTCTCAATTATGGGTTGCTACTACTAATGGTTTGGAAGTTTTAAGTTTAAAAAATTTTGAATCAATACTCCTATTAAATAAAGGAAATGGGCTACCAAGTAATTTAGTTACAGAAATGATACGCGATAATAAATCACGTGTTTGGTTATCCACCTATAATGGAATTGTTTCTATTTCAATTCCGTCGAAGTCTTATTTTTATTTAACCAAAGATTTGGGTTGCAGTAATTATGAATACAATTACAAATCTGGGTTATTGCTGTCTAATGGTAAAATTATTTTTGGTGGCTTAAATGCCTACGATGAAATTGATCCTGAGCTTTTTGAAAAGCAGGTTAACAACCAAAGATTAACTCTCACATCGTATAATCAAATTAAAAAATATAGTAATAAAATAAATGTTATAACAAACCAAAATTCGGATATCAAATATTTATTTGGATCTGCCTATTTGCAGTTATTTTTCAGTCCTTTTGATTATTTGCATCCAGATGAGCATCAATTTGAATATAGTATTGAAGGAAATGATTGGATTAAAATGAATAAGGATGGAAGTTTGATTTTAAACAATTTGGAGGCTGGCAATTATCATATTTATACACGTTCCTTAGACCCATATGGGAACTATATTTTTTGTCGCAATGCTTTTCCAGTAATTGTTGAAATAGAATTTTATAAGGAGGAATGGTTCATAATTCTTTTATTTTGTTTGGTTATTTTTCTAGGCCTGCTCATAATTTTTGCCTTATTAAGGAACAGGCAGAAAGAGGAGCGATTAAAGAGTAGGATAAGTATGGATTTACATGATGAAATTGGAACCATTATTAACAGATCCTTGATGATGATAAATAATAAATCTGAATCTTCATTGGTAACTTCAAATTTATCAGAGGCTTTATTTTCATTGCGTATTTATATAAAAACGCTTAAGCATACAAAATATCTATTTTCGGCATTGAATGATGATTTAAAATATTTTTTATTGGGATTTTTTGATAATTCAAAATATATGGTAAATATTATCAACGATGTGCCAGATAATATTGAAATTAGTTCTGAATTGTTTAGGGACATCCGCTTGTGTGTTTATGAAATTTCTAATAATACTATGAAATATGCCTTTGGAGATGTATTCACACTATCCATGTCGCTAATAAATAATGAGCTTTACTTAATTTTATCTGATAATGGGAAAATAGTAGATGTAAATTCTATTTTTGCAAAGGGTAATGGCATCTCAAATATTAAAAAAAGGGTAAATAGAAATAATGGTCGTCTTGATTTTTCTATAAATAATACCCATGGTTTGCTTATTCAAATGCGTTTTAAATTATGAAAAGTATTGCAATTATTGATGATGATTACACCTTGTGTGAGATTTTAGCGAAACGCGTAAATGATTCGAGTTCTTTTAAATGTTTGGGTACTTTTTTTGGGCCAACTTCTTTTTTAGAAGCTAATATTGAAGTAGATTTTATTTTATTGGATATTACGATGGGTGAAATGAATGGTATTGATGCCATTCCAATAATTTTGAAAAAGCACCCTAATACTCAAATTGTTATGAATTCAATAATGGATGAAACAGAGGTAATTTTGAAAGCTTTGCAATTAGGAGCAGTTGGATACATTGATAAACAAAGTACAGATACAGACATTATTAATGGAATTTATACAATCTCTAAAGGCGGAGCATTTATGACCCCTGCAATTGCAAGAAAAATTGTAACCTTTTTTAGTAATAAAACCATCTTATTTGAGCATTTGACAAACAGAGAAAAAGAGGTAGCTCAAAGCATCCTTGATGGATTGAGTTATAAATTAATAGCAGATAAATTGAATATTTCAATTGACACAGTGCGTATGCACATCAAAAAAATCTACAAAAAATTAAATGTTAATAGCAAATCTGAAATGTTTAACTTAATTAAATAGTTTGTTAGATTTTCTGTATTAATCTTGTTATTTAGTTGTTATAATTTTTATTAGATAGCAATTAATTATAGGTTCAGATTTACCTAAACTATATTTCTCGCTAATCTTAATTCTTTCCATGAATTAAAAACTGCATCAGCAATTACACATCTTTATGTGTGTTATGCAAATAGGATTCCCCTTAAGCCTTAAGTACTTTTGCATGCATTTTATCTTCAAATAATCAACATTCTAAGTCCTTCTGTATGAAGTAATTTCCAGATTTTGGTGATTTTTCTGCAGTTTAAGGATTATCAGATTTGTTGTTTAATCTAGATAAAATAATCATTTATTGAATCAATTTAAATTGGAAAATATGTTTGCAAAATGTAAGGTCACAATTAGTAATTTAAGACATTTGGCCCCGCTTTATGTGTTGGTAGGTTTGCTGTTTTTGAATTTCCAAAAAAGTTATGCTCAATTGAGTAGTATTGGATTTTCAAGTGGAACAGCTAACTATACGGATATTGTTGGTGGAACTTCCTTAATAGCTGGTGGAAATACAACCATTGGTGCGGCATCTGCAGTAACTAATATTGGTTTTAGCTTCAATTACTTGGGAGTAAATTACACGCAATTTTCGGCAAATGCAGCTGGTTTGTTTAAATTAGGGGCTGTAGCGGTTACCACGGAGAATGCCAATTCAATAGTTTCAACAACTAATAGCCCTAAAATTTTCGCATGGTGGGATGCAACTTATACCGGGT
Organism: Bacteroidota bacterium; assembly: GCA_947449515.1. Classification (GTDB taxonomy): domain Bacteria; phylum Bacteroidota; class Bacteroidia; order UKL13-3; family UKL13-3; genus B1. The sequence continues at coordinate 6,326 of CANFSD010000043.1, read as the reverse complement.
CTGCAGCCACAGGTGGCGGTGTTTCCTATTTACTATCGGGTACAACTCCCAACAGAGTGCTTACGGTTCAATGGAAAGTTGCTTATACATCTAATAGTGCCACTAATTTAAGTTATCAAATTCGATTATCAGAAACTTCTAATAAAATTGAGTTTATATATGGAACTGCGGGAACAGGCGCTTTTTCTTCATCTGTTGGTATTGGCGGTCTGTCTGCTGCAGATGAGTACATAAGTATTGCAACTGCGCAACATATTCCAACTTCATCTAATCCAAGAAATGATAATACATTAGCACAATGGCCTGGTCTTAATAAACTTTATACTTTTACCCCAAATGCTAGTTTATCAATTAAACCTTCTTCTAGTTTTAACGACCCAATACTTTGGTTAAAAGCCGATGCTACTAACTCTTTGAGGAGTGTTGGTATCACACTTAAAAATATTCCAACTACAAGTAGGACCAGTTCAAGCGATTGGACAACTAGCTGGCTTCCCTCACTTTCTATATTCACATCTACAACAGGTTGGATTCCTGGTTCAGTAGATGGAGGAGGTACTCCAATAGGCTATCCCAAAGGATGGTTGCAATTAGATTTGGGTTCGGTTCAAAGTATAGATGGTATTCGCACCATGGGCGCAGGTAATCAAGCCGCTTATGTAACTGAATACGCTGTAAAGGTTTCGAATGATTTGAGCACTTGGACAGATCTTGGAATTTTTACTGGAAATGAAGACAATACTTGGATACGTGACAATGATTTTGCAAGTAGTATCAGTTGTAGGTATGTTAGAATTTATCCTACCCAATCAGTTACATATCCTGCTTTAAGAGTAGATTTATATACCCGCACAACTTCTGCTGTAAATACCAACAATGCTGGTGTTTATCAGTGGGATGACCAATCATTAAATAGGAATAATGCCCAGGCAGAAAGTGGTGTAACTACTTCCTATCCCATTTTAAAAAATAACAGTATCAATTTTAACAAAGCCCTCCAATTCACTAATTCTGGGCTTGTTACTACAAGTACAAAATTAAATATTCCTGATTTACACAATATAAGAAATGCTTATTGGGTAGCTCAAGATTTCACCGCTAATGGTGCATCATTTAATCATATTTTTTTTTCCGGATCTGGCAGAACTTACCATGGTGGAGGCAATCCTTTAGGTACCTTAAATAACTATCTTGAAGTTGGAAACGCTTGGAGAAAAGATGCAGCTGCGGCTGCCTACAATACTGCATATAATTTTGGTCCAGTAAATGTTGGAAAACCTAATCTTGTAACCTCATCTACCCCAACTACTTTGGGTTATGCCGAAACCATGTGTTATCAGGTGGGTACAAGCAGGTCTTGGAATGGATTAATTTCGGAGGTAATAGCATTTAGCAATACTCCAACCGCCTATCAAATTACAGAAATTGAAACCTACCTCGCTTTAAAATATGGTATAACCAAAGGTGATAATTATATCAGTGGAACCAATGCAGACGGAAGCAATTTTACCCGAAATATTTTTCCTCTAACAACCAATGCACCCTTTAATAAAAATATTTTTGGATTGGCCCGTAATGATAAATGGGGATTGCACCAACGCCAAGCTAAGTCAATTAATTTAGAAGGCATGTTGATGATTGGTAATAATAACCGCATCGATACAAGTCTTGGAAATGCAGCAACAGTTGGAAACGATATCTTGGCGGATACATCATTCTTAATTCTTGGGGATAATGGCGCCATCCCAGCTTGGACTTCAACAGGTGCGCCAACAGGTCAATACAATATATTAACCAGAAAATGGCTTGTTCAAGAATGGGGAACAATTGATTCAGTAAAATTAAGTTTCTATGGAGCAAGAAATGCAAATGCAACTACAACATTACCGCAAGGAAATGAAAAAGGATCTTTGTATTTTATTGTAAGTCCTGACTCTGTTTTTAGTGATAATAACAACACAGTTTTACCATTAACCTTTGATGGCCTAAATTGGAATGTAAATTATAACTTTTCAAATGGTCAATATTTCACAGTTTATAAAACTGTAGATTATCCAGGGGGTATTTCTGTACCTACTGTAATTTGGTATAGCGCAGATAAGGCTGGTTCGAGCCCAAGAACAAAATGGGCGGATTTAGGTATGGCAAACGGCGATGTTGCAGCCTCAGCGGCTTTTACCAGTCCAGATTCTTCGGCAAATTTGGCTAATTTTAACCCAAGTTATCAATTTGATGGTATAAAGTATTTTTCTTCGTCAAATTCAAGTTTATTAAATACTAATGCCAATCAAGAAATGTTTGGCGTTTCTCTTCCAACAACCAGTCCAACATGGGGTATGGTGCTTGCCATGGGTGTTTCAGGTACCAATACCTCTCAAAGCTTTTTAGGATTTAATACAAACAAGCCTATTTTTGGTGTTACTGGTTCTAGTGCAGGAACCAGTCATGCAATAGCAACTGCGGCAAGGGGGTATCATTGGCAATTACAACATGGTATTAGGTCATCAACCACCTCAATGCAATATTCATGGGATTCAATTGGTACACAAAACTCAAGTAATACTACAGCTATTACTTCTTCGGTGTTAGATTGGATTGGTGTTGGTGCAAATCGATATAATGGTACGGTTGGGGCAATATTAACAGGTTATATTCCGGAAGTAATGGTGTTTACTCAAAACCTAACTGATGACCAACGCAATCGTGTAAGAAGTTATTTGGCAATTAAATATGGTATTACCCTAAACCATTCATATTTTGATGGAACAGGTACTGGAACAGGAACAAAAATCTGGGATACCACCGCAAACAGTGGATATAATAAAAATATTTTTGCAATTGGTCGCGACGATATTCAAGGTCTACATCAACGCCAATCAAAGTCTATTAACGCTACAGCCTTATTAACCATTGGTAACAATAATACCATTGCATCTCAAAATCGATTAGGAAACGGCAATGACATTGCAAATGATAAATCATACTTAATTATTGGTGATAACAATGGTAACTTGAATGTTGATTTTAATGCCATAAACGGAATATATTATTTTAACCGAAAATGGAAAATTCAAGAAAGTGGAACAATAGGTTCAATTAAGATATCTGTACCAGCAGATGGGAACAGCTCTTCAATTACAACTTTGCCAAATATTACAAGGGTATTACCAGTTCTTACCGGTGATACTGTATTTATGGCCATGGATGATGATGGAAACTTTACCAATGGGGGTACAACAATATTACCAATGACAAAAGTTGGATCGGGAACAACATTAAGGTATGAAATAAGCGCAGATTTGCAAAGTGCCAAACCTTATTTGATGTTTGGTTTGCGTAAAAACATTCTTGATACGGATGCTGATGGTATAGCAAATGTGGATGATTTAGATGATGATAATGATGGAGTTTTAGACGAGGATGAAGCCTTAAATGTAAATTATGCATCTAACGACTTAGAGAGTATTACCTATACAGGAAATGGTGCAATTAGTACTTCTGGTTCAACCATTGTGACTGCAAATCCTGGTACTTGGCAATCAACTTATTCTAATCAGGTATTTAAATTGCCAATTCATTTAGAATGGACTACTACTGCAACAGGTACTAGTATGATTGGTTTATTGCCGGTTGGTAATGCAAAAACCATTTCAAATTGGAATGACCAAGCCTATAAATTTTATCATACCAATGCCTCAGTAAACTACCAACAAGTTCAGGGATCTTTGCCATCTACAGGTATTAGTTATGTTGCAAATACAAAAATGGAAATTGATATCAATAGCAATGGTATTGTAACATTGAAACAAAATGGTAAACTCATTAAGCGTTTTGCAGGTAAAAAGGTAGATTATAACATCGTAATTTCTTCAAATACAACAAAAACATTGTCTAATGTTTTGTTATCAAGCAAATCTATTTTAGCAACCTATACAGACCGTGATAATGATGGGGATGGAATAATTAATCGTTTTGATATTGATTCTGATGGAGATGGTTGTAATGACGCAATGGAGGCTGGTGCAACTACCAATCCTTCAAAAGCAATTCCATTTACAGGTGCGATGGGTGCCAATGGTTTGTTAGACAGCTTAGAAACTTCAACTGAATCTGGATTAATAAATTATGAAAATGTATACGAATCATTTGCAATTGATAGCAGCAGTAAAGCATGCGATAACCATGATAACGATTTAGTTTTAGACTATTTAGATATTGATGATGATAATGATGGGGTATTGGATTTAGAAGAACAAAAGGGAATTGTATACCCTCGAACTAATGTAGATGATTTAGTTTTTACAGGTAATACTGCTGTAGTAAATTATGACAGCACCATTACTGGAATTTATATTTCAACAGCTGCAAATACTGCTGGATGGACATCTAGTTATTCAACAAAAGAATTTAAACTCCCAATTCATATGGAGTTTACGGGTGTTGCAGATGCTTTGAATGGGATGATTGGTTTGATACCTGCCTCTGCAACCAAATTAACCAATAATTGGAACGACGCAGCTAGTTATAAGTTTTATTTAGTGAATAATAACACTGCTTATGGCAAGATGCCTTCAACTTCATGGAATTTTTCAGGTATTCCATTTGCCACTGGAGCAAAATTTGAAATGGACATATCTGAGCAAGGTATTTTGACAGCAGCAATTAATGGCGCTGTTGTTCATCGCATCAAAGTTCCTATTGAAAAATATAATTTGGTTGTAAGTGGTTATACTTCAGAAAAGTTTTATAATAAGTTTACCATTACAAGTTGGGGGATAGATGCAGATGCTGTTGATTTAGATTCAGACAAGGATGGCATTGTAAACCGTTTTGATTTAGATTCTGATGGTGATGGATGTAATGATGGGGTTGAAGCTGGTGCTATAGCTAAAACCGTAAGTGTTCCATTAAGTTCATCTGTTGGTAAAAATGGTTTGGCAGATATTCTAGAAACAGTGACCGACAATGCAGATATCAAATACAACAGTAGTTACAAGTATTATTCTTTAAATAATAGCAATAATGCATGTATTGATACAGATGCCGATGGTATTGGTGATATTTTTGATATTGACAAGGACAATGATGGTTTGGCTGATTATGTTGAAATGAATACTGCAAGTCCGCTATTTGTTAATAGAACTTCTAACGCCACTACAAAATCACTAACAGGTGTATTGTTTAAGGAAAGTGATTCAATTTCTTATGCCTTAAGTTTTACTGGACCAGGTGTTACTTATGCCGCAGCAAACTATGATGGTGGAAAGGGATTGAATTTTGTTGTGAATGATGGAGGCAAATTCTTCATCAATATGAATTTGAAGCTTAATTCAATTATTGGTGAGGCTAACCCAACTCAAACAGCTACAAACGTTCGTTCTGTTGATTTTGGACCAGGTATTCCTTTCAACTCGGTTGCTAAATCATTAACTACTACAAATGAACCACAGAACATCGTATTAACTTGGCCAGGCTCTTTTGGTATTGTAAACGATCCAGATAATCAATTAAGCTCACATGCAACAGGTGATACACTATATAGTGGAAATATGTTGGTTCAAAACATAACTGTTGCGCACAATGGAACTCCTAAACCTTCATGGAAGGTAACCATGTATATGTCGCCTGATACTACATTGTATGAAATTAATGCCAGTGTTTTTGGAGATGCAGCGCTAAATAATGAAGGTTATGGATTTGATTTAGTTACCAATTCTACACTTGATGATGATGCCGATGGAATAAGTAATGAGTATGATTTGGACAGCGATGGAGATGGCTGTTATGATGCCTATGAAGCAAAAGTTACTGGAGCCTTAAAAACCACCTCTAAATTTACTGGTGCTGTAGGTTCAAATGGTTTATTAAATACATTAGAAACAACAGATGATTTAATTGCAAAAAATAATTATTTGCCAACTTACTACCTTGCAAAAAGTGTAATTTTAAACAAGTGTTTGGATTCAGATAATGATGCTATTTCTGATATAACTGATATTGATGATGACAATGATGGTATTTTAGATGCCGAGGAAATGGGTTGTGGAACGGCTAATTTTGTTATGCCAAATTTGGTTAAAACGCCAAATGTCCAAAACCTAACAGGTAGCCTTAGTAAAGGAAATGGTACTGCTGATTATGAAATAAATATAGTTGGTGTAAGTACTTTAATGACCTCTGGTGATAATGGAGCCAATGATGTATTTTTAAATTTTGACAATTCAAAAGGTGGTTTGCATTATCGTTTGAATGATAATGATAATATTTTTAGTCAAACGTATTATGTAAATCCAAGTTCGCCAAGTGTAATTAGAAAATTTGTTTAT
>CANFSD010000042.1 GCA_947449515.1 Bacteroidota bacterium | reverse complement strand
GTGTAAATTGGCCATTAAAATATTGGCAATCTCTTCAAAGGGTATTGCCTCCAGTGCATGTTGCAAAAAGGAATTGGCTCCGTGTAAAATACCTTCTTGCCTTTTTATTTGTTGTTTTACACGGGAGCTAATTTTGTTTTTTTGAAAATTAAACGAGAACCGATGCAAGTAATTCTTTGAAAAGAAATTCAAAGCTTCAAAAATCACCTGCGAATGTAAAAGGAGTTTACCTTCTATGGGCTGAAAACTCAGAATAAGTTGTTGCGGCTCTTCAATGGTTTCTGTAATGTAAAAATCACCTGAACATTCAATATTCTCTGGATTTGTAGCCATTTGATCGAAACCTGCTAACAGCAAATGAAAATCATTTTCAATTCCATGTCTGTAAAGTTGTTTTACTTGGTCGTTTTCAAAATAGAGCACATTGCTTAGTGGGCCATATAGTTTAAAAACAAGGTGTTGGTTCGAACCGAAAGAAATATAAAATGACCTGTTATTTTGGTGGGCAACAATACCTGATACAGTTTGTGAAATTAGTTCTTTGAACAAGGGGAAAACCGCTCCAGCTCTTTGAATGGGGTATTCATAAAAGAAAAATAAGCCTGTTTTGGCTTCGGTATTTAATTGCAAACTAAGGCATTCATTTTCTTTTTGAAATACCAAATTTAATTCAGTTGCCTCTTGGTTTCTAAAGGCATCTATTAATGTAAAACCTAACAGTAATTCATGCAGGTTAGCTGCTAAAATGGGAAACAGAACTTGATGTTGGTGCAGCGATTTCATTATAGATGCAGCATTAAACCATCATAGGCCAAATGTATGTTTACAGGCAATTCATTTTCAAGATCTTGGTGTAATCCTAATTGGTGGCTAATGTGCGTAAAATAGGCGGCTTCGGGCTGAACCAAATTTACAATATCAATGGCTTCTTGTAAGGTAAAATGAGAAATATGCGGTTCACGACGAAGAGCATTTAAAACCAAAACCTTGCAACCTTTTATTTTTTCTAATTCCGAAGCTTCAATTTTATTGGCATCTGTTATATAAACAAAATCGGCAATGCGAAACCCGAGGACAGGCATTTTATGGTGCCAAACACGAATAGGAATAATGGTTTCGCCAAAAAGGACAAATGGATCCAAACCAATTTGGTGCAGGTCCATTTCTGGAACACCAGGATATTTGGGTTCTTCAAAAGCATAAAAAAATTCTTTGCGAATGGCTGCTTCCACATTGGGTTCGCAATAAACATCAATAGCAGCTTTCATGGCAAAATTAAATCCTCGGATATCATCCAAACCCGCCATATGATCACGGTGGGCATGTGTAAACAAGAGTGCATCCAAATATTTAACTTGGTGGCTTAACATTTGCATTCTAAAATCTGGGCCGCTATCTATAACAATATTGTTGCCGTTAACATCTATTAAGATGCTCGACCTAAGACGTTTATCCTTGCTATCTTTGGACGAACAAACGGTACAATCACATGCTATAATTGGAACACCTTGCGAGGTTCCGGAACCCAAAAAAGTTATTTTCATTTGATGGCCTAAATTATTAAGTTTGAGTGTTTAAAAAAAATAAAAAAATGAGACCCCTCCTATTTACCCTATTGTTATTAGCAAATTTTGGATTTGTAGCTTGTTCACAAAACACAAAAAGCACAGAACAAAAAAGCACCAAGCCCACCTATGAACTAGCAGCACCAAAGGAGTTCATGCAAGGCATGACCAATGCTCCTGGAATTGTTTTAGATGTAAGAACGCCTTCTGAACAACGAAAAGGAATTATTAAAGGAGCGGTTTGCATAGATATTTTTGCCGATAATTTTGAACAAAGCCTTCAAAATTTAGATAAAAATAAAACCTATTATGTGTATTGCGCTGCCGGAGGTAGAAGTTTGGAAGCTTGTGAAACCATGCAGAAAATAGGTTTTGTACATGTTGTTGATTTGGATGGTGGCATAACGCGCTGGCGCAATGAAGGATTTCCGGTTGAACCAGGAAAACAATAAGATTAAACTTTTTAAGGTATTTGTCCTCCAATAGGTATAAATCAAAATTAAAATGAAAAATATTATTCGCATTACATTATTGCTCATTGGCATTGCCTTGGCGCAAAATTCCATTGCACAAGGCGACCCAAGTATGGATCCATCGCGCAGGGAGGAAATGAAAAAGAAAAATGAAGCACTCAAAACAAAATTAAATTTAAGTGCACCGCAGGCTGCCAAATATGATGAGATTATTAAAAGATCGCGTGACCTTGCAATGGGCAAAATGATGGCCCTACCAGAGGATGCACCTAGAAGTGAAAGAGGTGCCATTATGCGCCAAGCCATGGAAGCTGCAGACCAGGAAATTATGGAAATATTAGACAGCGACCAACAAGCTATATTTAAAGCTGAAAAGGCTAAAATGTTAGAAGAACGAAAGCAACAGAAGAAAAACTGGTAAGCTGAAAAGCTGTTAAATTTGAAATAAAATTTAACAGCTTTTTTTTTGACCAAAATGGCAAAGAAGTAAATTCTTATATTGCACACATGAATTCTGATTTGGCCCAAACGAGAATTGCTGAGTTAAGTGCAGCACTAAAACAACACAATTACAATTACTATATTCTTTCGCAACCCAGTATCAGCGATTATGAATTTGATATTCTATTAAAAGAGTTAGAGCAATTAGAAAAAGATTTTCCAGCCTTTGCAAAAAGTGATTCGCCTACCCAACAAGTAGGCGGAGATATAACCAAAAACTTTCAACAGGTAAAGCATAAATACCCCATGTTGAGCTTAGGGAATACCTACTCCAAAGAAGAACTTCAAGAATTTGATACCAGAATTCAAAATGCAATTGGCCATGCTGTTGAATATGTTTGCGAATTAAAGTTTGATGGATTGGCCATAAGTATCAGTTACGAAAACGGCAAATTGGTTCGAGCCGTAACCAGAGGAGATGGCGTGCAAGGCGATGACGTTACCCAAAATGTAAAAACCATAAGAAGCATTCCGCATGAACTAAAAGGGAATTTCCCTGCTTCTTTTGAAATTAGGGGTGAGATTTTTATGCACCGTAAAACATTTGAACGCCTCAACAATGAATTGAAAACCGAACTACTTGAACAAGGTGTTGATGAAGATAAAATTGCAGAAAGACTCTATAAAAATCCAAGAAATTTTGCTTCAGGAAGTTTAAAAATGCAGGATTCAAAAGAGGTAGCCAAACGTTCATTAGATGCCTTTTTATATTTTGTTTACAGCGATGTAAATCTTTGCGAAACACATTCAGAATCCTTGCAAATGGCCGAATCATGGGGTTTTAAGGTGAGTGATCATTTTAAAATATGTAAGGACATTGAGGAAGTAATGAACTTTGTAAATACCTACGACAAAGAGCGACAAAATCTCAGTTATGAAATAGATGGAGTTGTGATTAAAGTTAATAATTACAGCTTTCAAAAAGAATTGGGATTTACAGCAAAAGTTCCTAGATGGGCAATATCCTATAAATACAAAGCAGAAACTGCCATTAGTCAATTAAGAGAAGTTAGCTACCAAGTTGGAAGAACAGGAGCCATCACACCTGTTGCAAATTTAACACCGGTTCAATTGGCTGGAACTACTGTAAAACGCGCCAGTTTATACAATGCAGATGAAATAGAACGCTTAGATTTACATGCATTTGATACTGTTTTTGTAGAAAAAGGTGGAGAAATTATTCCCAAAATTACCGGCGTAGATACCAGTAAAAGAGACCTATTTGCTCAAAAAATAATTTACCCAAGTATTTGTCCAGAATGCCAAACGCCGCTTGTAAGAAAGGAAGGAGAAGCCATTCATTATTGCCCAAATGATAGCCATTGCCCTCCCCAACTTATTGGTAGAATGGAACACTTTATAAGCAGACGCGCCATGAATATTGAAGGTTTGGGAGGCGAAACAGTGGCTGGTTTATTTAAGAAAGGCTTGATTAGGTCTTATGCCGATTTGTATGAGCTCCAATACGAACAATTGAATGGATTAGAATTTGAATCGGAAGATGAGGCAGGTAATAAGAAGAAAAGATCTATTAAAGAAAAATCTGCTGAAAATATTATCAATGGTATTGCGGCTTCAAAAGCCATTCCATTTGAGCGCGTATTGTTTGCTTTGGGCATAAGAATGATTGGAGAAACGGTAGCAAAAAAATTGGCGCAACAATTTGAAAACATAGATAATTTAATGCAGGCCAATGGTGAAAAAATTGCCAGCTTGTATGAAATTGGAGAGAAAATTGCCGAGAACCTCACCCGCTTTTTTGCAGACGAAGACAATGTTGCCTTGGTGCAACGCTTAAAAGCGGCAGGTTTGCAAATGGAATTGGCTTTTAACCCAGATGAAATTAGAAGCAATAAATTAGCCGGTAAAAAATTCTTGGTATCTGGTTCCTTTAGCATTAGCAGAGATGAGCTTAAAAAACTTATTGAACACAATGGCGGTCAGAACGTTGGTAGCATTTCTAAAAGCTTAGATTTCTTAATTGCAGGAGATAAAATGGGGCCAGAGAAATTGAAAAAAGCTACTGATTTAAATATAAAAATGATCAGCGAGGAAGAATTCATGCAAATGATTCAAGAATAAGCACAGTTACTAAAACTTTATTTTCTCTTAATAGCAAGGTGCTCAGGCTTGTTATTTATGCACAAAATGCGCCCAACGCTTCTAATTTTGGTGCTTTTTTATTTTCTTTTCAGTTCAATTTAATCCAATGAAAATCGCTAACAAATTAGCCGTAATTCTTACGGTGCTGCTAATTGCATTTTGCCAGTCAAAAACATTTGCGCAAAACTATGTACAACTCATCAACTCCCAAAAAATATTGGATGATGGTGTTGCCTTGTACGAGAATGAAAAGTATGAGGAGGCAATTAAACTTTATGAAAAAGTACCACATGGTGATACCAATTATTTTGCCGTTCAATATGAAATTAGTCTTTCCTATTACAAACTAAAAAAATATGATATTGTAGTGGATATGTCGCGCCGCTTAATAGCTGAAGGCACAACCCAAATTGCACAATACAATATTTTAGGTTCGGCATTGGACGATTTAAAAAGAAAAGATGAAGCCATCGCCGTATACGATGCTGCCTTGAAAAAATACCCATTTAGCACATCTTTGATGTTGAATAAAGGTATTGTTTATGAAACAGCCGAAGACCATAAAAAGGCATTTGAAGTATACCAACAAGTATTAGCAATTTCTCCTTTGTATGCCTCTGCGCATTTACGCTTGGCTTCATTGGCAGAAAAAGAGGGCCGACAAACACAGGCTATTATGGCCTTTGCCATTTTTATGATGATTGAGCCAGATAGCAGAAGAACCCAAAGCGCGTTGGATGAATTTAACCGCCTTTGTAACCAAAGCTCAAACCTTATTGGCAGCATAAAAAATACTGCATTAACCAATGAATTTGAAGACATTGATTTTTTAGTGGCGAACCAAGTAGCCTTGAACGAAAAATACAAGGTGCCAGGTAAAATGAAATATCCATTGAACCGTCAATTGTATTTGGTGATGGAAAAATTGGCAGGCAAAAAAGATTATGATGCTGGATTTTATTCTAAATACTACTTGGCATTCTTCAATGATTTCTTAAAAACCCAATCTTTTGAAGACTTTTCATTGTTGATGTTGGCCTCTAGTGAAAATGAGAAAATTGCAAAAGAGGTTAAGAAAAAAATTGAAAACTTGAAGAAATGCAGGGAAATGGCAATGGCTAAGTTCAAGAAAATGCATCCCTCGTATGAAGGTAATTTAGCTGGAATTACAGAAAAATTAGATTTTCATTATTACAAAAACTACAATCCAGAAGCATTGGGTAATTTCAATAGCTTACAAAAAAGCGTGGGGAAATGGATCTTTTTTGATACCGAAGGATTTATTGATGTTAAGGGTGAATTTAACAACAATGGCGAAAAGAATGGCATTTGGTATTACTTTAACGATAAAGGAGATACCCTTAAAAGTGTGAGTTACAAAGCTGGTATTGTTGATGGAATTTATAAAATATACTTAGGTGGTCGTCCTAAGGAAATGGGCAATTATGTAGCAGGTTTAGTAAGCGGAACAGTTTATGAATACTACCCAGATGGTGCTATTAAATCAAAAGACAATTATGAGGCGGGTGATAGACAGGGTAAAGGAATTCAATATTTTGAAAATGGCAATGTAAGTTATGAGTATTCTTTTGAAAAGGGCGAACCAAGTGGCGTGGTAAAAGAGTATTACAACCACGGTGCATTGAAAGAAGAATCAAATTATAAGGCTGGAAAATTGGAAGGAACCTTGCGTGAATACTATGAAAACAAACAGCTAAAAAAGGAGTGTATTTTTGTAAATAACCTATTGGAAGGTCCATACAAAACCTATTATGTAAATGGTAAATTAGAAAGCGAAGGTATTGCCACCAAAGGAAACATGTCGGGCAAATGGATTAATTACTACTCAGATGGCAAGGTAAGTAGCATTAGTTATCTCGATGAATCTGGAAAAATAAATGGTGAAGAAGAATCATTTGACCACCAAGGTAGAAAATTCAGGGTTGATTATTACCAAAAAGGTGATTGGAAAAGAGAACAAGCTTTTGGCCGCGATGGCAAAATCTTTTACGATGTAAAAATCTTAAAATCGGGTACCAATATTATTAATTACAACTACCAATTGGACAAAAAATCTGAGGGTATGTTAATTGACGGTGAGCGCGATGGCACCTGGAAATTTTACTATCCAAATGGCGATGTTTCTTCAACTGAATTATACAAAAAAGGAAAGTTAGAGGGCGTATCGAAGAACTTTTCTGAAAATGGAAAAGAGTCTGGAAAATACACCTATGTTGATGGTGAAAGAAATGGCCTAGAAGTATTGTTCCATGAAAACGGAAAAATTAAATCGGAAGGAAATTATATAGAAGGAAACAAATGGGGTGTTTGGAACGAATACGAGCCAAGTGGTATTATTTCTAATAGTTATTTCTACCACAACGACCAAAAATCTGATTGGGCTTATGAATACCTTTCGAATGGTAAAGTCTATAAAAAATTCAAGTATTTGAAAGGTACATTAATTGAAATTCACCATTGTGATACCAATGGCATAAGCATTGACAGTGCTTTAATACCAACAGGAACAGCACATTTGGTATTAAAAGGATTATCGGGTAAAAAAGAGTATGATGGCTATATGGTAAATGGCCTGAACCATGGAAAAGTAAACCATTATTTCCTAAACAATAAAGTATCTATCACTGGCGAATATTATATGGGCTACCAACATGGCGATTGGATTTATTATTATCCAAATGGTAAAGTGAGACAAAAAGTTAATTTATTTTATGGCGACCGCGAAGGAGTTTGGGAATACTACAATTATTTTGGTGAAGCCACCAGGAAATTTGATTACAAAAACAGCAAGAACCATGGTAAAAACTATTGGTATTACGACAATGGCAAGGTAGAATCTGAGAGCGAATACTACGAAGAAGACCGCCATGGCGCTTCTAAATATTATGCTTCTAATGGCGAATTAAGAGAAGTGAGGTATTATGAATACGGCAAGTTAATTGGCTACTCCTACATGGGCAAAAATGGAAAATTGGTAGATACCATTTATACCAAGACAGGTGATATATCTTTAAAAGCCTATTATGCCAATGGAAACGTATCAACTACCTACGATATTAAGGCTGGAACCTATAATGGTCCGTATAAAATTTATTACCCTGATGGAAAAATACAAGAAGAAAGAATGTATGATACTGGTAATGAAATTGCTACTACCAAAAAATACTTCCCTGATGGTAAAATTAAACGTTTAGATGGCTACTTAAATGGCATTTTCCATGGCGATGTAATTGAATACAATGCCAATGGCACCATGCGCATGCACGAACATTATGTAAATGGTAATTTGGATGGTTTATGTGAGTATTTTGATGCTACAGGTAAACGTACCAACGCCTATATGTATATGAACGACGAAATGATTGCCATTATCCAATAAGAGCTGCATGACGCATATCCCACGAATTTTATATACAGGCCTTTTCTCCATACTTTTCGCTGGGTATGCGTCGGGCCAAGCTTTGGAAGATTATACTAAGTACAAATTACTTTACCCTAAGGAGGAAGTAATTTGTACTTCTTACGAAAATGAAATTAGTATTAAGCTAAAAGACAATCAACCTTATATTCAATACAAAACAAATGAAGAGTTTTTCTTTTTGGGCGACAATAATGTAAGCCTTTCAAATAGGTCGATACACTTTTCTAGTTTTTACAAGCTAATTGCCTACAACGCATACAGTACCTATGTGGTGGGCAATAAATACAAAAAGATACCCGTAACAGAATTTCAGGTCAATGATTTTGACAACAAACAAATATTCTTCGACGATTCCAAAGAATTGAAATTCATGTTTCCTCAAATTAACCGAGGAAATAAAACCTTTATTAGCAATACCTACGAAATTACTGATCCTCATTTCTTACCTAAGTTCTCCCTATCGCCGTATATCAATTATGTAAATGTAAAGTTTACCCTCAATGTGGCAGATGGCATTGAAATAGCGATTGACAGCCTCTTTTTTGGAAACAGAAAATTTGAACACCAAGTGGCAAAAAAAAATGGAATTACTACGCATACTTGGTTCGGCCCGTCTCAAAAAACTTTAGACTATGAAGACGATGCACCAGAAAGAAACCATGTTGCACCCCAAATTCATGTAAGAATTACCAGTTACCAAAGCAATAATGTAAACACGAGGGTATTGGGAGATTTAACAGATTTATACCATTGGAATTGCAGTTTCTTACAACAAAGCAAAGAAGACTTTGGTCAATTTAAAACCTTGAGTGATTCTATTGTTGGCAGTGAAAAAGACACCTTTAAAAAAGCAGCTTTGATTTATGCTTGGGTTCAAAACAATATACACTACATAGCCTCTGAAGCGGGTTATGAAGGACATATACCGGCCTTGGCTACGCAGGTTTGCAAAGAACGTTATGGCGATTGCAAAGGCATTTCAAATATTTTATTCTGCCTATTAAAAAGTCAAAATATAGATGCTTACATGGTTTGGATCGGCACAAGAGATTTGCCTTATAGGTATACCCAACTGCCCATACCATCTGTAGACAACCACATGATTACAGCCCTAAAGTATAAGGGCAAATTTATTTTTATGGATGGCACGGCAAGCAATGTAAAATTTGGCATGCCCTCCCCTTTTACCCAAGGAAAGGAAGCCATGATTGCCCTTGGAGATTGCGAACATTATGTGATAGACACCGTTGAAGAGGTAAAATCAAAAGATAACCTCATGTATGATTCTTGCTATTTTAGGTTGCAAGATAAAAGCTTGGTGGGGTCAGGCATTGCTGTGCTTTATGGTTATAGAAAAATGTCGTTTATAGACCGTTTAGATGAAAAGAACGATAGGTCATTGCTGAGTCTAAGCCGTTCTTATTTATTAAAAGGTAGCAACCGATTTATTCTAGATACCGTATGGTTAGAAAACCAGGAGGACAAAAACCTTCCGCTTATCATTCATTACAAATTTAGCTTACCAGAATATGTAACCAAGATTGAAAAGGATGCCTATTTAAATATGAATCTGGATAGAACCTTTATTCCTGGAAAAATAGATACCAAGCGCAATGTAGCCATTGAATACAGGTACAAAGATGCAGGCGTAAATATTGCATGTTTTGAATTACCTAAAGGATACCAGGTGGCTTATTTGCCTAAATCACTTAAGACAGAAAACAATTACATGCAAATTACCTGCGATTACAAGCAAGATAAGAACCTTTTAATACGCAAACAAACTATCAATAGAGACTATTTATTGATCTATCCTGATATGTTTATTTCTTACAACAGCATGATTGATACCATGCAAAAATATTACGCAGAACAAATCACCCTCAATTCAAAATAAAATGAGAAAAACACTTTTGTTTTCATTGCTACTCCTACAATTTAGTTGGAGTTCGGCCCAATTTTCATTGCCCTATAAATTGGGTAGCAATACAGATTTTGCCAAATTATGTACCGGATACGATTTAAAATCTGTTGAAGAATTAGAGGTATTAGATGAGCGTACGGTGGAATATGCGTACGACAAGGACAATAACCTTTTTGAATATTTCTATATTCATGAAATTAGGTACGTAAATAGCAATGATGCCATTGACCGTAGCAATAAAATTTATATTTCATTGGCTCGAACCATTGAATTGGTTGGCTATGATGTAAGGGTAGTTTTGGTAAATGGAAAAGTAAACTCAATGGGCGAAGATGCCTTAAAAGAGGGTACCAATGAAGACAACCAAAAGGTAAATTTCTTTGCTGTTTCTGGAGCAGAAAAAGGAAGTTTTATTGAATATTATTATTTAGTTAAACGCAATCCTTCATTGT
>CANFSD010000041.1 GCA_947449515.1 Bacteroidota bacterium | reverse complement strand
TTCGCTTTTACCAAAAAGTATTGATGCCTTAAAAGAAATGGGTGTGGTGGTTTTTGAGGTGAATTTTGAAGAAAGTACCAAAGCCAAAGCAATTAATTTTGCCTTAGATTTATTGCCAGAAAATAATTACCAATATTGTCTTGTATTGGATATAGATAATGTAATGGAGCCGCAATTGCTTTCTAAAATGAATGCGCGTTTGCAAAGCCAAGCATTGGCTATACAAGCGCATCGTACGGCCAAAAACAGCGATAGCTCCTTTGCTATATTAGATGGCATAAGCGAGGAAATTAACAACCATATTTTTAGAAAAGCGCATGTGGTTATTAAGCTTAATGCTGCACTTGCAGGTTCTGCTCAGGCCATAGAATTTAAGACCTATAAAAAATTGATGCAGCAAATTCATTCTGCCGTAGAAGACAAAGAATTGGAAATAGCCTTGGTGCAAGAAGGTATAAAGGTATTGTATGAAAACGATGCTTTGGTATATGATGAAAAGGTGCAAAACGCCAAAGTGTTCTCCGCCCAAAGGAAACGATGGTTGGCCTCCCAGTTTTTTGATTTTAAATGGGTGTTTTGGGAAGGCTTAAAGCAGTTTTTTACAAAGGGTAATTTTGAGGCCTTAGACAAAGTTTTTCAGCGTATTTTATTGCCAAGGGTATTGTTGCTTGGACTTAATTTTATTTTAGCCTTAATGAGCATGTTTTTTAGCCAGTATTTTGATAAGGCATTTGTTGGTGTGTTTGTGTTTTGTTGTATTGCTTTTCTATTGGCTATTCCTGCTCGCTATTATCAGGTAAAGACATTGCTCGCCTTATTGCGTTTGCCACAGGTTTTTGTATTGATGTTATTTGCCCTGTTTAACAGTGCTGGCGCATCAAAACAATTTGTGCCAACTACCCATAAAAACAATTCGAATTCCCTAAAGAATAATTTAAATAAGCAATGAGAATAGGGATAGAAGCACAGCGTATTTTTAGGGCCAAAAAACATGGAATGGACATAGTGGCTTTAGAGCTCATAAAAGCGCTGCAAAGCATGCAACTTCCGCATGATTTTTTTGTGTTTGTGCAGGATGGGCCCGACCGCAATTGTTTAGAAGAATCGGCTAATTTTAAAATTGTGGTTTTGCCTTCCTCTCCCTACCCAGTATGGGAACAGTGGCATTTGCCAAGGGCTGCCAATAAATTGCAATTAGCGCTTTTGCATTGCACCAGTAATACGGCCCCTTTGTTTTTAAATATACCTTTGGTTTTAACCCTGCATGATATCATTTACTTAGAGGGAATAAATTACCGTCAGGGGACGAATTACCAAAAGTTTGGAAATATTTACCGGCGTTTAATTGTTCCCAAAATTGTAAAAAAAGCCAAAGCCATTCTTACGGTTTCCAATTTCGAGCGTCAAACAATTCTATCTTATTTTTCGATGTCTGCGCAATTGGTTCGAACCGCATACAATGGCGTGGCGGGGCATTTTAAGCAAGCACTTGACCCATTGGTTTTAGCCTCCACAAAAGAAACCTATCAATTGCCGGATCGCTATATTTTTTATTTAGGAAATACGGATCCAAAGAAAAACGTGCTTGGTGTTTTACAAGCGCTTATACTGCTAAATAAAAAAGGAAAATTGCCTTGCAAATTGCTGATGTTGGATATAGACAAAGATTTTTTATTTGCACTTATTTCACAATTGGGTGATCCCTATGTTCTTGATCACATCTGTTTTGTGGGATATGTTCCCAATAAAGATTTGCCTGCCATTTATGCGCAAGCCGATTTGTTTTTGTATCCCTCCTTGCGAGAAAGTTTTGGAATTCCTTTGTTAGAAGCCATGGCTTGCGGTGTGCCAATAGTTACTTCTAATACTTCTTCGATGCCAGAAATAGTTGGTGATGCCGCTGTTTTATGCGACCCATATAGTGCCGAAAGTATTGCAGCTGCAATTGAGAAATTAATGGCAGATGTTGCGCTTCAAAATGAACTCCGCTTAAAAGGCAAAGAGCGCGTTCAGCAATTTTCATGGTTGAAGAATGCCGAACAAACTTTGAAAGTATATGAAGATGTGTTTTCTTTGAATACCTCAGCAAATTTATAAAATGAACCTAGCAGAAATTTTCTTTTGGTGTGCCATGTTGCTTGTATTCTACAGCTATATTGGTTACGGCCTTTTGCTGCTGGTTTTGGTTAAAATAAAGAAATTATTTCAAAAGGATTTTCGGTTCGAACCGAACTTTGAACCTGCCGTGGCATTGGTGGTACCTTGTTTTAATGAGGCAGCCTATATAGAAGAAAAAATCAAAAATTGTTTGGCCCTAGATTATCCCAAAGACAAACTTCAACTTATTTTTGTAAGTGATGGCTCAACGGACGAAACTGCCGCAATTATTCAAAAACATCCTGGCGTTCTGTCATTACATGAAGCAGTTAGGAATGGGAAAGCTGCTGCAATGAATAGGGCTATGAATTATGTTACGGCACCTATTGTTGTTTTTTGTGATGCCAATACCCATTTAAACAGCGCCGCCATAAGAGAGATGGTTAAACATTATGTTGATCCAACTGTGGGCGCGGTTACTGGCGAGAAGAGAATTATTACCAAGGATAAAGAAAATGCAAGTGGGGCAGGAGAGGGGATTTATTGGAAATATGAAAGTTTCTTGAAGCAATTAGATTCTGATTTTTATACCATTGTTGGAGCTGCGGGTGAATTGATGAGCTATAGAACAGCATTGTATAAACCGCTTCCAACAGATAGTTTATTGGATGATTTGATGCAAAGCATGCATATTGCCAATGCTGGTTACAGAGTTATTTATGAGAAAAAAGCCTTGGCCTCCGAAACGGCGAGTGCAGATGTAAAAGAAGAACTAAAACGTAAAGTAAGAATTGCAGCAGGTGCTTTTCAAAGTATGGGTCGTTTGCTTCCTGCCTTTAATTTATTGGGTAATTTTAAGGTGAGTTTTTTGTTTATTTCTCACAGGGTATTAAGGTGGACATTGGCACCTCTTTCGCTTTTACTCTTGCTAATTTTAAATGTTTATTTACAACAAACCAAAGCTGGTTTGTATTCTTATTTAATGCTGGCACAACTAGTATTTTATGGCATGGCGCTACTGGGTTGGTACCTTGCCAATAAGCAAATAAAAGTGAAATTGCTTTTTGTGCCGTATTATTTTTTTATCATGAACCTGTGCATGTACCTTGGTTTTTTTAGGTACATAAGAGGGAAACAAAGCGCCAATTGGGAAAGAGCGCGCAGGGCTTAGCTTTATTATTCTACGGGCATTACCCAGTTGTTTGCATCAGCAATTTTACCAGTTTGAATTTGGTAAATGGTATTGTATAACCAATTAGAAACTTTTCTGCTCTCTGCTTCTGGAAGCACATAATCTGTGCCCTCATAACCAATTGCTGCAATTTTTGCAATAATAGCCGCAGTTCCCGTTCCAAAAGCATCAGTGAGTTTATTTGCTTTTGCCGCTTCAATTATTTCTTTTACACTGATATCTCTTTCCTGCACTTCGTAACCTGCTTCTTTGAGCAAATGAATACAACTTGCTCTCGTAATACCTTCTAAAATATTTCCGTCAATGCGTGGTGTTAAAATTATTTTGTCTTCCAATACAAAAAACAAATTGGTGGTGCCAGATTCTTCCACATTTTCATGGGTTCTTCCATCGGTCCACATAATTTGATCATAGCCTTCTTTTTTTGCTTCTGCAGTAGGTAACATGCTAATGCCATAGTTGCCGGCAGCTTTAGCGTAACCAGCCATGCCCGTACTTGCACGTACATATTTCTTTTCTACTTTTACCTTTATTGGCTTAGGGTAATAACTGTTTACCGGACAGCAGAAGATCATAAAAGTATAATTGATGCTTGAGCGCACGCCAACAAAATCATCTGTGGCAAACATAAAAGGACGCACATACAAGGCGCTGCCTTCTTTGGTTGGTATCCAATCTTGGTCAATGCTAATTAATTGCTTTAAGCCGCTTAAAAAGAGTTCTTCTGGAATTTCTGGCATTCCCATACGAACCGCAGATTTATTTAAGCGCTTGATGTTTTCAATTGGTCTAAATAATTGTGGTGCTCCTTGCGTGTTTTTAAAGGCTTTCATTCCTTCAAAAATGGATTGACCATAATGTATAGCCGAAAGGGCTGGAGAAATTTCTATGGGACCATAAGGCAAAATTTGTGGGTTTTGCCATTTTCCATCTTCAAAATCTACTCGAAACATGTGGTCTGAAAAGATTTTTCCAAACTCAATGTTTTCAAAATCACATAAATGAATTCTAGATTGTGATGTTTTGCTTATTTTTATTGAAATTGCCATGGTATGAGTACTGACGATCAAATATCCGATGATTTTATTCTTCCTCTTTTTGAGGAGCTTTTCGTGGTCAAAGAAAGAGATTTTTCAATAGATTACAACCCTCTTGGCGAAGGGAAGCAAAAACTTTTGATGCTGGTTTCCAGCACTTCAGAAGAATTTGCCGAAAATTCGGAATTGCAGCTACTCAATACCATCATTGAAAAGGGTTTAAAAAAGGAACTAAATGATGTTTGGGTGGTAAATATTCAACGCTTTCCAAATGCGAGTATTGAAAATATTTGGGCCCATTTTGAGCCCCTGCAAGTTATAGTTTGGGGTTGTACAGATTGGTTGAAAACGCATAATGTTGCCATGGAAGCGCATAGACAAGCCTATGTTAACGGCGCAGATTTATTGGCCGCCGCACCTTTGTCTACTTATTTAAGCGACAATACCGCAAAGGCTAAATTATGGTCGGGTATGCAAAGAATGTTCTTCAACTAATGCAACAAACCAAACTTATTTTTGCCTCCCACAATGCCAATAAAACGGCAGAAATTGCCAAGTTGTTGCCCAATAATTGGCTTGTAAATTCATTGAATGATATTGCTTACCATTCAGAAATTATTGAAGATGGATTAACCCTGCAAGCCAATGCACTTATAAAAGCGCGAACCATTTTTGAAGCTACCCAATGTAATTGTTTTGCAGATGACACTGGCTTAATGGTGGATGCATTAAACGGAAATCCGGGTGTGTTAAGTGCACGATTTGCCGGTCCTGAAAAGAACAGTGACAACAACAATAAAAAGTTACTACAAGATTTAGCAGGACAGGAAAATAGGAAGGCGCATTTTTCTACTTTTATCTGTTTAATATTAGATGGAAATATTCATTTTTTTGAAGGAAGAATGGATGGTCAAATAACCTTAAGTCCTAGTGGTGGTAATGGTTTTGGGTATGATCCAATTTTTATGCCTGTCGGTTCGAACCGAACCCTTGCGGAAATGAGTATGGAAGAGAAAAATGCAATAAGCCACCGGGCAAAAGCATTTGAGAAAATGAAATTATTTCTAGAGAATTTGAAATAAGCGCAGGCTTATTTTTTTAGGGTTTCAGCATAGAGACTTTGCTCAATTTCTTCTCTTACATCATCATCTGCTTCAATATCTGAAATTTTATGACGGTAAAAGTAAATAGGCAACTGTCCAACTATTAAAGAAATACCGCCAATAATAAGCATTACCATGTAGGCTGGATTGTCTTTAATTCCAAATGCAATGAGAATAAACAAAATGTTTACAAATGACAATACCAAGGAAACCTGTAAGTGAGATTGTCCGTTTTTAATTAACCAATGGTGTAAATGGTTTTTATCTGCTTTAAAGGGTGATGTCTTTTTAAGAACACGTAAAATAAATACCCTTAATGTATCGTACAAAGGTACTATTAATATGGCCAAAGCTATGCCTGGTGCAGATTTGTAATTGGTGCCCGCATTCACCAAAGGCGAATGGGATTCAATGAAATGTATGGTGAAAATAGAAAGTAAAAAGCCTATGGTGAGAGAGCCTGCATCGCCCATAAATATTTTGGCAGGACTGTAATTGAAAAACAAAAAGCCTAGAATAGCACCTGCTAAACTCAAAGAAATGAGGGTCCAGTTTGGATCATTTTCTGTTGCAAATAAATACCCAAATGTAATACACATAATAAGCGTAAGACTACCAGCTAAACCATCTACGCCATCTATTAAATTAATAGAATTGGTTATTACAATAATCATAAACATGCTCAAGGCAATACTTGCCAATAAAGGAATTTCGTTAAGCCCAAATACCCCATGTAAATCATTGATGCGAATATTGGTAAAAGTGGTAACCAAACCCGCCGCAAGCAATTGGGTGTATAATTTCTTTAATGGCGAAAGAATAATAATATCGTCTTTTAATCCTCCCACAAATAATACAATTAAGCTAGCGGCAATGTATTGAGGACTTTCAAAAGAACTAAAATCTCCAAATAACAATACTGACATGGCAAAAGCTGCGAAAATGGCTAAGCCTCCTAAGCGGGGAATTTTTTGTGTATGAACCTTTCTCTCTTCTGGTTTATCGTAGAGGTTCTTTAATTTGGCCACCGTAATAATAGAAGGAATGCCAAATACAACAATTAAAAAAGAACATACAATAGCTAAAATGGTACTTATCATTTCCAAGGGTTATACTGCAATTTATTTAAAATAAGGAAATTGCCAAGTAAAATAAAAATTATGCTTGTTTTTGCTTGTTATTGAGTGTTTTATGGCGCAAGCCTTGAAATGTTCCAATCCTTAATTTTTGCCTTGGTAAACAAAAATCTATCGTGCAACCTGCTTGCCCTGCCTTGCCAAAATTCTACACTTGTTGGCTCCAAGGAGTAACCTCCCCAATGCGCCGGCCTGCTAATAGGGTCGGTTTCAAACCTTTTTAAAAGGCGTTTGTAATTGTCTTCTATAACTTGTCTGTTTTCTATGGTACGACTCTGAGGTGAGGCATGAGCGCCTATTTGACTTTCTATGGGACGAGAAAAGAAATAGGCATCTGATGCGGCTTCGTCCAATTTTTTTATTTCACCTTCAATCCTAATTTGTCTTTGCAGTTCTGGCCAAAAAAACACCAATGCGGCAAAAGGGTTTTTTGCTATTTCTGCACCTTTATGACTTTCATAATTGGTAAAGAAAACAAAGCCATGTTCTTCAATCCCTTTCAATAAAACAATTCTTGCGGTGGGTCTGCCATTTTCTTTGCAGGTGGCCAGTGTCATAGCATTTGGCTCATTCACTTCCGCATCAATAGCCTCTTTAAACCACGACCTAAATTGGTCAAAAGGATTTTTAATTAAGTGGCTTTCGTCGAATTGCTTTAGGGTATAATCTTTCCTAATTGCAGCAATGGTTTCATTACTAATCATGGAACTAAATTTCTGTCAAAGCTACGCATAATGATTTAATCCTTGTTAGCTTTTTTAGGTATGTTATTCGTAAAATTTAAGGCTAATAGGCTTCGTTAATAAAATGTATAAAAACCAAAGGGCCTTTTTGGCTACTTTGCCCATGCATGGAGATTCAAAAGAAACAATTTCATTTTAGCCCACAAACTGGTCAGTTATTAATAAGCGAACCATTTCTATTGGATATTCAATTCAAAAAAACAGTTGTCTTGCTTTGCGAACACGAGGAGCAGGGGAGTGTTGGCTTTGTTATCAATCGCTTTTTAGATATTTACACAGATGAAATTATTCCAGGTCTTCTCAATTATAATTTCAAGGTATATGATGGCGGTCCGGTTGAGCAAAATACGCTTCATTTTATACATAAATTAGGAGCCCTCATTCCAGATTCTTTTCCTGTTTCTACAAATATTTTCTGGGGTGGAAATATTGAATTGATCAATGATTTAATAGCCTCAGGTGCTGCCAGTGTGAACGATTTTAAATTCTTTATGGGCTACAGTGGTTGGGGTGAAGAGCAACTCGCCGCCGAAATAGAACAAAAGGCATGGTGGCTAACGGATGTAAAGGACCATTTGGTTTTTAACGAAAATACTGAACAAATATGGCCTGCCTGCGTGCGTTCCTTGGGAGCAGATTTTGCTTATTTAGCAGATTCTCCAGAAGATTATAATTGGAATTAATTAGGCTTGGTTCGAACCGAAAATATTTTGAAAATTACTTTCAATGGAATGGGCAAATGCTTCTTTTGAAAGGTTTTTTAGTTGGGCAATATGTGCATAAATTTTCTGAATAGAAACGGGCGCATTGTCTGTCTCTGTAAGTAAAAAGGGAAGTGGTATTGCTTGTATGGTTTTATTTAATTTCTCATTATTCAATAAACTTTTAGAGCCAAAACTCACAAATACATTGTTGTTTTTGTTGAGTTGTTCCCACTGCTGAATATTTCCCTGAAAGGAATGCATAACTATTCTTCCTTTGAACGAACGCAAAGGTGCTATGATTTCATCGAGTGCTTTAACAGCATGAATAATGAGCGGTTTATGATGTTTTTCTGCAAGGGCTAGCTGTTGTAAAAAGACGGTCATTTGTTTTTCAAAATGAGGCTTCCTTTTGTCGAGCCCAATTTCTCCAATGGCTTTGTTTTTGGGATGTTGTGCTAATTTGTTTAATAAATTTTCAAGGGTGTTTGTGGTGTAATTTTCAACAAGCCATGGATGTAAACCGCTGCTAAAGTAATAGTTATTGCCGCTCAATGGAGGTTCGTGAAGGAATGCATTTCTGATACAAACCTCCTTTTCACTTTGCGGTTTTCTGTGTGTATGACAATTGTAGTATGTAATTTTATCCTCCAAAATTCTTTAAAAATGTAAATGTAGAAAGATATTTTGAGATATATTATTTATCTTCGAAATCTATGACGAATCAACCACTTGGACCAGAAAGAATTGAGGTAATGAACTTTATAGGCAAGGATGTAGAAGCCATTGCTAATGAGTATCTTAAGCCTGTAGAAACCAATTGGCAAGCATCAGAATTGCTGCCTCTTACTTCTGATACCACCTTTGTTTCAGATTTAAAAACTATACAAGAACATGCCTCTAGTCATTCATACGACTTAATGGTGGTGCTTGTGGCAGATACCATTACAGAAGAAGCTTTGCCTACCTATGAAACTTGGTTGGCGGGCCTAACCGGTGTTGACCAAATTGGTAACAATGGTTGGATGAAATGGCTAAGAAGTTGGGCTGCGGAAGAAAATAGACATGGCGATGTACTTAACCGCTATTTATATTTATGTGGCAGGGTGAACATGCGCGAATTTGAAGCAAGTACCCAATACCTTATTGCCGATGGTTTTAACAACCAAGCAGGAAACGACCCATACAGAAATTTTGTATATACCAGCTTTCAAGAATTAGCTACCAATGTTAGTCACCGTCGTGTAGCTACTTTGGCAAAAAAAGATGGCAACCATTTGTTGTCAAAAATATGTGGAATGGTAGCTGCTGACGAAGCACGCCATGCAAGAGCTTACCAAAATTTTGTTACCAGAATATTTGAATTGGATCCCAATGAAATGATGTTGGCTTTTGAAGATATGATGCGCAAAAAGATATTAATGCCAGCACAGTGCATGCGTGAATTAGGAGGCAAACTCAATACATTCTCTAATTTTAGTGATGCCGCAACACGTTTAGGCGTTTATACTGCCTTTGATTATATTGATATTTTGCGCGAAGTAATGGGCAATTGGCAAATAGAAAACATTAAAGGCTTGCAGGAAAATGGCGAAAAAGCAAGAGACTATTTAATGGCATTGCCTGATAGACTCTCTAGAATTGCAGACAGAACGCCTGTTCCAAAAGTAGAACACAAATTTGGCTGGATATTGGCCTAAAAAAAATCCCCTACCAATTGGCAGGGGATTTTTTTTGATCTAAATTTTATCAATCAATCTTATTCATGATTGTGTGCATGGTGCTTGCTGTTATGCGCTTCCATGATTTTGTAAAACTCTTCAGAACTTACTTCTTTGGTTTCAATGGTAATTGAGTCTAATAAGAAAGCGTTTACTTTTTCTCTCACAGCCATGTTAATCATTCTGCTTCTGAAATCATCTTTCTTCAATTGAGGCTCAACAATACTCATGATCAATTCTTCGCTCAATCCTTGATTGCCATATGCACCAAACATTTGTTGCGTATAAGCTACTGCTGCATCTCTTATTTCCGCCTCTTCGATTTTAATGTTATTGGTTAACATTATTTTTTCTTCTAAGATGTG
Organism: Bacteroidota bacterium; assembly: GCA_947449515.1. Taxonomy (GTDB): domain Bacteria; phylum Bacteroidota; class Bacteroidia; order UKL13-3; family UKL13-3; genus B1. Next base: position 496 of record CANFSD010000041.1, on the reverse strand, counting down.
GTTTTTCAAATAATTGGCTTCAGGAATATAGGCTTCGTCTATATTGTCTGCGCTAAATTTATCTGCATAACGATCCAATAACCAACGTTTCAGGAAAGCATCAGGCAATTCAATATTGTGTTTTGCTACCAATGAATCAAATAACTCATGTTCCATCAAGTGTTGTGCTTGTTGGTTGAAATAAGCAGATAATTCAGTGCTAATTTTTTCTTTCAATTGCTCTTCGCTGGTAACAACATCTTTACCATATAATTTATCGAAAAAGTCTTGGTTGATTTCTGCAGTTTCGGTTCTCTTTACTTCTTTCAATACCAATTTAAAGTTAGGGTTCAAATCTGCAACAGTTTCTTTTTGGATTCCTAATGCATGACCCATTTCACTTTCGTCGTTATTAAACAAAGCAAAAACGTTTACAGTTAATTCTGCACCTTTGTTTTTACCAATTAATTCTTTGCTTAAGTCTTCGTTCTTAATAGTGTTTATAGCTACAGGTACT
>CANFSD010000040.1 GCA_947449515.1 Bacteroidota bacterium | reverse complement strand
GTTAAATATTCTGGCTGCATATCACCCAAAATAAAAGTGCGATACCCATCACCCATAAAATTACGAAAATGCCCAAACTGCAAATCCATGTATTTGTTTATTGAACCCGTTACATAGGCACTCGACAAAAAATAGTTGAAAGTATTTGGATAGGTTTTGTAAAAATTGGTATAAGGCAGAATACCTTCCTTGTGTTGTAAATCGCCCACCCAACTGTTTGGCTTTAAAATTTCGTCGCTCACCTGGGTGTAGAAACCAATGTTTTTGCCAACATGACCGCGTATTTCAACACCGCGGTTATTGAGTAAGGCTCCTTGTTTGTTGTATTGATCTGTTGATACTTGGTAATACAATACAGGATTTACAATTAAACTAAAATCCTTTTGTTTGGTGCTGTAAAATGCCGCTTTGCGGGTATAAAAGGTTTTACTGAACTTTTGTTTTGAAAAACTTTGCTCATTGTTACTCCATTCAAAATTATCGTTAATGAGGTAACTCATGTTAAAATAATCCTGTGAAGATAATTTCACTTTACCCACCGGAAAACTGTCTATATAATTGGCAATGGCCATGCGCCTATAACTCTTTCCAGCACTGTGAAAATAATCATTGGCCAATTCACCAGATTTTATTTCCAAACGATCCAATATTTGTTGGGTCGAACCGCCAACAGGAGTATAGGTATGCTGTGCGTATAGGTTTGACACGAGGCAAAGCAGCCAAACACTTAGAGAAACACGCATAAAAATTTCCTTTTGCATGAAGTACTTCATTTTCAAATTACCCATTCATTCCAATTATACGAAATTGCTACAATAAAAAAAACTCCCCTAGCTATTCCGGCTCAAGTCCCGTTTCATGAAAATTACTCAAAGGTGGCTCTCCCAATGCATATAAAATTTGCAAAATTTCTTTCTGTTTATGAGGCTTATTCAACTTTTCATAAGAGGAAGCAAGGTTGCGCAGAATTCGCTTTACAATATCGAGGTTAGAACAAGGCACTAAAAAATCTTCTTGAATTTCAATATGAATTTGTTGCAGAAACTGTTCTAAATTGGCTTTAGTAAATATAGCTCCACCAGTAAAAGCATTGATATAAAATAAAATTTTGCCGCTTTGGTTCAGCCATGCTTCAATATCATTGAATTTCATTTCTACATTGCTTTTTCCAAATTCTTCCATGTAAGCAAGCACAAAATGTTGTGGCAGGTTTACCCCAAATACAGGAATATTTAATTTCTGCGCCACCAACATATAAATGGTAGCCAATAAAATTGGATTGCCTTTTTTACGCTCCAATACCTGATTAATAAAGGAGTTCGACGGATCGTGGTAATTGTCTACATTACCCTTAAAGCCATGAATTTTATAAATTACATAATTGATAATTCGTACTTTTTCATACGGACTCAATTCATAATTCATTTCCAACCAAACATCTAAACGCAATTTTTCGATGGTATTCACCAATTGCTGCTTGTCGTAATCAGGAAATCGGTATTTACATATGAGGTAAACCCCTTCTAATAAATCTTGTTCGGGAGTTTTATGCCAATTTTGAAAAGCAAGATAAAGCTCATTGTATTGCAGCTGGTGAATAATATTCTCTAAGCGTTGCTGGTGCACCATATCTTTTAGCGCCCCCCACTCCTCTTCTAAAAAAGGAATTACTTGGGTGCCAAAAGACAATAAACGCTCTTCAATATGCTGAAAAACTTCCGGATCATCATCATCCAATAAAGCTACCAATGACCTTAATTCAACTTCATTCATCTTTGACCTGTTATTGAATTTCTTGTGATTGTTTTGTTAAACATCCAGCCTTATAGTTCCTATTTCTTGGCCTTTTTAGCGGCAACTTTTTTAGCAGGTGCTTTCTTTTTGGCGGCAACCTTTTTAACTGGCGCAGCTGTTTTGGCGGCTGCTTTTTTACTTGCAGGTTTTGCTTCTGCAGCAATTATTTTGCTTACCATTTCGTAGGTTAATTCATCTACATTTTGCCCTTTTGGCAACCTATAATTATCTCTTCCCTTACCAATATAAGGTCCCCATCTGCCATTCAGAATCTTAACTTCTTCATCTTCGGCAAATGTTTTCAATAACTTATTGGCATCAGAAATACGCTTAGCTTCAATTAATTCAATGGCGCGTGGCAAATCAATCGCAAAAACATCATCTGTTTTAGGAATGCTAATAAACTTGCTATCGTGCACAAGGTATGGTCCGAACCTACCAATTGCTGCTTTCACTGGTTTTGTTTCAAATTCACCCACTACACGTGGTAATTTAAACAAATCTAAGGCTTCTTCTAAAGTTATAGTTTCAGTTAATTGCCCACTGCGTAATGAAGCATAACGTGGTTTCAAAGCCTCATCATCACTGTTATCTCCTATTTGAGCAAAAGGTCCGTACCTGCCCACTTTAACATAAACAGTCTTACCTGTTTCAGGATCAATTCCGATGGTGCGTTCTGCATTCTGACGTTCTGCGTTCTCGCTGGTATTGGTTACAATGGCATGAAATGGTCCGTAGAACTTTTCAATCATTTTATTCCATACCAATTGACCACGTGCAATTTTATCAAATTCACCTTCAACACTAGCAGTAAAACCAAAATCCATAATTTGCTCAAAGTGTTTGCTCAAGAAATCGGTAACTATCATCCCAATATCACTTGGGAACAATTTTGATTTTTCGCTGGCAAATTTTTCTGTTCTGTCTACCCTTGAGATTTCATCTTTTTCGAGGGTTAATTGCACAAAATTTCTTTCTTTACCTTCTCTGTCTTCCTTTACCACATAGCCTCTTTTCTGAATGGTTGAAATGGTTGGTGCATAGGTAGATGGTCGGCCAATACCTAACTCTTCCAATCTCTTAACCAAACTTGCCTCTGTATAACGCGGGGCAGGACGGGTAAACTTTTCTGTTGCTTGAATTTGGTTCAATACCAATTTTTCGCCTACAGAAAGCGGTGGCAACATTTTACTGGTATCGTCTTCTTGGTCGTCGTCTGTACTTTCTAAATACACCTTTAAAAAACCATCAAATTTCAACACTTCACCAGTTGCTACTAAATGTTCTGGAATGCCGCTGATAGAGATATTGGCAATGGTTTTTTCTATTTGTGCCTTGGCCATTTGAGAGGCTATGGCACGTTTATAAATTAGGTCGTATAATTTCTTTTCTTGTGGCGTACCATCAATTTCTACGTTTTCAAAATAGGTAGGACGAATAGCCTCATGCGCTTCCTGTGCACTGTCGTTTTTAGTTGTATAGCGCATTGGGCGACTGTATTGCGCACCAAAGTTACTGGTTATGTAAGACGCAGCGCTGGCAATGGCCATTTCAGAGAGGTTCACGCTGTCTGTACGCATATAGGTAATTAAACCGTTTTCGTACAATTTTTGCGCAATACTCATGGTTACACTTACACCATAACCCATTTTCCTGCTCGCTTCTTGTTGCAAGGTAGAAGTAGTAAATGGCGGAGCTGGCGATTTTTCACTCGGCTTTACCTCTAATGTTTTGATGTTAAAATCTGCACCTTTACAATTTTCTAGGAATGCTTTTGCCTCCGCTTCTGTTTCAAAACGTTTGCCCAATTCTGCTTCCATTTGTTTGCCACCAACTGCAAAGCGGGCCACAATTCTAAAGGCAGAATTATAATTAAATTGGTTTATTTCACGCTCTCTGTCAACAATTAACCTAACCGCAACAGATTGCACCCTACCCGCACTTAAGTTAGATTTTACTTTTTTCCAAAGTACCGGAGACAATTCAAAACCTACCAATCTATCCAATACCCTGCGTGCTTGTTGGGCATCTACTAAGTTTTTGTCTATGCCTCTTGGATTATCAATAGCTTTTAAAATGGCTGGTTTGGTAATTTCATGAAAGACAATTCGACGTGTTTTCTTTTCATCCAATTTAAGTACTTCGCTCAGGTGCCAACTAATGGCTTCCCCCTCGCGGTCCTCATCGGAAGCTAACCATACCAGGTCGGCATCCTTGGAGAGTTTTTTCAATTCAGCTACTATTGCCTTTTTGTCTTCGCTCACCTCATAATTGGGTGAAAAATCTCCTTTTACATTAATGGCATCATCTCCTTTTGCCAAATCTCTAATGTGACCAAAACAGCTTTTTACAGTATAATCACTGCCCAAAAATTTCTCAATGGTTTTTGCCTTGGCAGGCGACTCAACTATAACTAAATTCTTACTCATCTTTATACTTTCTCAATTTTTCAAACGCCTCAATACTCTATTAAAACATAAAAATTGTGGGCACAATATCCGAAATACTACGGTTAAAAAAAACAAAAAGCCGCTGAGTAGCGGCTTTTTATCTTAAAAATAGGACACTATTCAACCATAATCTTATGGGCAAAGACCCCATTTTCGGTTTTCACCTCTAACATGTAAACACCTGTAGCTAAACCTTTTAAATCCATTTTAACTTCATGTTTACCTGATTCAAAATTTTGAGCAGCCACTGCTTCAACTATTTTACCTTGAAGGTCAATTAAACTGAATTCAATCGTACTTGCTTTGGTGTTTTCGAAGCTGAATGTGGTAAAATCTTTACTTGGGTTAGGGTAAACGTTAAAATTCAAAGCTTGTTTAAGGGCTTCATCAATGCCTACTGGATTGCTGATAGAAAAGGCATCAAAATAAATATTATTACCCAATAAGGATTGCAATTCGAACCTAATTTTGCAATTGGTATAGGTTTTATAAGGACTTAAATCAAGGGTGAGTGTTTGCCATTCTGAACTACTTGGAATAAAACTACTGGTTGAAACAGCACCCGTTTGCATATTGGAAGCACTAAAGGTTTTTGCCAAAATTTCAGACCTACCATAATTATCAGAAATATAAACCTTTAATTTATCTGCACTGGCATTGGTTCTTTTAGCATAAGCAATAGAAAAGGTCAAGGTTGGATTGTTTAATGTGGTAATATCAATGCTTGGCGAACAAAAAGCATTTCTCACATTGGTTCTGTTGTTTTTTAAGTTCATGGCATTCATGCAACCTGTGCCATTGGCTCCAAGGGTATTGATTATATGCCAACCACTGTCGCCAGGACTGGTATAATTTTCAAGTGTCCAACCAGAACCGGCTAAAGTACCAGCATCAAAATTATATTGGTAAGGTGCCTTAGTGGTTGATGGAGTTAGTGTTTTATAAGTACCATCTGCATTTAAGCCGGCAGCACTCAAATTTGCGGTAGAGAATATGGTGGCCCTGGTACTTGTCATAATTGGATCTATGCGCGCCTTTTGACCAGCGGTAAATAAATTCATGCAATTTCCATCGGCATAATCCATATAATCCTTTACCAAATCTGGCAAATCTGGAACATCATTGGTACAAGAATTTCTGCTATTAACACAACCATAATTGGCATCTAATACTGGAGGCGTATCACAAACTTGGTCGCCTTGAGAGGCGCAATTAGATGAAGTTGCACCAGAACAGGCATTTTGAAAGGGATGGTATAAGCCTACCCAATGCCCGGCCTCATGGGTTAATGTTCTGCCAGCTTGGGCAATTTCGGCTGTTTCAATAATACCAATTTGACTAAACAAGGCCATTACCCCATCTGTACTTGGCTGCGAATTTAATTGAAATGGGAATTGGGCATAACCTAAAATGGTACCACCGCCACCTGTGGTGTTTTGAATGCTGTTAACCACCCAAACATTAAAATATTTTTTAGCATCCCAATAGCTCAAAGCCTTTTGTTGGTCGCGGGCATTATCTGTATTGATATTATAAATTCTATTTACCCCATTGGTTGGCAAACCGTTTGGATCGAACTGCGCCAAACGAAATTCAATTTGCATATCTGTTGCCAACGGATCTGTGCTAGACGCACCGTTTGTTCCAGCTAACCTGCGGTAATCTTCATTTAAAATTCTAATGGCATCATTGATTTGGGTTTGAGAGATATTTTCCACTCCATATTTATGGATAACATGAAATACAACTGGAATATATCTAACAGTTACCGCCTTTTGCATAATGGGCAAACGGGCTATTGCATTTACGCGCTCCTCTTCTAACTTTAGTTCTGGATGTTGGGCAACACTTTCCAAATACAACTCATCCGTTACACACGGAATTATTTTTTGTGCTTGTGTAAACAAAACAAAAAACAGCAAACTGCTACTCAATATTAATTTCTTCATACATTAAAATTAAAAGGTAAAAGCCTTTCAGGCTACAAAACTAGGCAAAAGAAGGCGAATTTTGCGCAGCATTTCTAAGAAAATGGTCAACCAAAACAATAGCTGCCATGGCCTCAACAATAGGAACAGCGCGGGGTACCACACATGGATCGTGCCTACCATCAATGGTAAATTTTACTGCTTCGTGACTTGTATTTAAGCTCTCTTGCTCCATTGCCACAGAAGAAACAGGCTTAAAGGCAACCCTAAAATAAATATTTTCTCCGTTAGAAATTCCTCCTTGAATGCCCCCACTAAAATTGCTGCTTGTATGAATTTTTCCTCCTTCCTTCACCAAGGCATCGTTATGGTTTGAACCTTTCATGGTTACAGCATCAAAGCCACTTCCTAAATCAAAACCTTTAACCGCATTGATGCTAAACATGGCTTTTGCCAAGTCGGCGTTGAGCTTATCAAAAACGGGTTCTCCTAAACCAATAGGCACATTTTTTATTACACAAGACACAATGCCTCCCAATGTATCACCGGCGGCTTTGGCAGCTAAAATAGCCTCCTCCATATGCTTGGCAGTTTCTTCATCTGGGCAGCGTACGGCGTTGGTTTCGGTTCGAACCAAATCCAATTCTTGAAATGGTTTGCTTAATTTAACCGTATGCACCTGCGAAACATAAGCTTGAATTTGCACACCAAACTTACTCAAAATCATTTTAGCAAAGGAACCAGCTATAACGCGTGCAATGGTTTCCCTGGCAGATTGCCTGCCGCCTCCGCGATAATCGCGAATGCCGTACTTAGCCTGGTAGGTAAAGTCTGCATGAGAAGGCCTAAAAACATCCTTTAAGGCAGTATAATCTTCTGATCGGGCATCTTTGTTTCGAACCAATACACAAATGGGTGTTCCCAATGTTTTACCTTCAAAAACGCCACTCACAATTTCAAATTCATCCTCTTCATTACGACTGGTGCTTATGGCGCTTTGACCGGGTTTTCTTCGCTTTAAATCAGCACGAATTAAATCAAGGTCGACTTCCAAATTAGGAATACAGCCATCTAAAACCAGCCCAATGGCAGCGCCATGACTTTCACCGAAGGTGCTAATAGAAAATATTTTTCCAAAAGTATTGCCTGCCATTTGATTGTATATTATTCTGCAGTTTCGGTTTCGGCATTTGCAGCTGTGGCCAATTTGCCTTTTGCAAAATCACCTGCAAAATCAACAAAAACTTTGTAAGCCTGGGTAAAGGTAAATTTACCATCACCATTGCGTTCTACAATATTTCTGCGCGCCAAAGTACGCATAAAATCCCTGCGAGATTCGCTGGTGCGCAATTGGTTGTTAGAGGCAATTAATTCTGCATACGCGCTGTTATCAAAGTATGAATCTAATTTTTCATGTTCAAATTCTGCGTATTGAATTTCCTCTAAAAAGTTCTTTCCATCCTTGTCTAGTTCATAACAAAGAATGGCAAAGAACATGCAAATGTCTCTGCTCAATTGTTCTGCCGTTTCATAACTTAGCAGAAAAGCATAATCACTTTTAACCTCTAAAGCGTAAGCAAAACTTTCTTTAAAAAACTTTTCATAAAAGGCGGTATTGTCTTTTAAAGAAACAAATTTTTGGTCGCTTGCTAAAATGAACTTACCGTTCATGAGGTCGCTCACTATTTCTTTATGATATCTAGGATATTCCATATCGGGCTATTTTTAATTTTGGTACACGTAAGGTCATATTGCTGGTATTTATCAATTGGCGATCATTTAAATCTTCCAATTCTATGCTTATCCCTTCTTCAAATAAAAGAGAGGTTAAGGCAAAAAACTTATCGGTTTCTATTTTTTCATAATCACCACGCAGGGTTAAACCACACCACTCAAAGAAACTGTCCATGGGCAATTGATCCATCATGCGGGCTTTGTATAAATCTTTATTAAAAACCCACTTGTCGCTCAACATTCGTGGGTCTTCCAAAATAATGGTTTCGTCGATGGCAAATTGCTCTAAGTATTCTTTGGCGTTCATATACATATCATTGCTATATGGATACAAACGTTCTACCTTAAACACCTTAGGCAATGGTGCTTTATACGGCGATTTCAAGAATTCAATCCAACCTGTTAAAATGATAGATTCTGTTCTGATACGCTCAATCAATGGCAGGAGCTCATTGGTAAGCATCTTAGATTGACGTAACATTTCATCATTGGTTTGAACCAAAAAAGTGTAGAGTTTTTCAAATTGCAGACGAATGGTTTCATCTTCAAAATTTAAACGACGCACATTTACATAATTGGATAAATCAAACAGCTTATTGGTAATAGACTCGCTGTGGTTTATATCCAAAATATTATTCAATGGTGTAATGTAATAGTCGATCCAAAAGCTGGCTTTACGCACTTTTTCTTGGTAATCGAGCTTCTCTACATTTGATTTTAATTCACGGGTTTCATTGAGCAAACGGATGGTGTTTTTTTCAACCGACTCGCTAAACTCCTTAATTTCATTATATAAATCTGTGATACGCTGCCCTAAGATTAATTTATCTTTGGCAATACCTTCACGAATTTTCTTAAATAAAACGGAAATCGACTGTTCATATTTCTGAATGGTTTCAGGCAATAATGGTCGAAATTCATTTAAAATAAACTCAAATAATTTGTAATAAGTATCTCTAAATTCAAAGTCGTCACCAATTTTTCTAATGATTTTATAATCGAGTAATTGGGGCAAAATTTCTTCGCCACGCTCTTTTAGAATCTCTTGGAGACGCTCTTTGCGGATGAGGTTATCGCTTGTTTGAATATCAAACAAATCTTTCAGGCTATCAAAATAGGTTGCCAGAAAGTTTAAGATGGTTTTTGGTTCAGCTTTCATCTCTACCTTCCTTATTAATTGGCATTGCGTTCGCCATACATGGCATTTACCTTTTCATTGATATTAATTTTACCTGCATTTGGATAGATAAAATAATATTTACCAAAACCTGCTACCGCATCTGGCGCAGCAAAAATTGGAATAAAGTTATGCTCCTTACAGAATCTAACCAACTCTGGTCTGTTCTGTTTATCAATGGTAGCCACCTCATCAATAAACAAGGCAATTCGGTTCTCATCATCAAATATGGCTAGGCGGTTAATGATGGTCATGATAATAATCAAACGAATCATTTTATCTGTTCCATCCGATTCAATTTGTTCATTCAAATCAACGCGCTTGCTCACTCCTTTTCTAGATAGGTGTAAGGTAATATCAAACAAATCATCAAATTCTATTTTCTTACCAGAATCTAGGTAATTGTCTAGCACCTTTAAGTTCTCTGAGTGATCAAATTCAAACATCAATTGTCCACGCACCTGTTGAATTTGACTGATTTTCTTCACCTCTTCTACCAGACGTTTATTGTCTTCCAACTCAATGGTTAAAGATTCAATATCAGAAATTTTGGCTTGAGATAATTTGCTGTTAAACTTATTGTAAACAAACTCTTTGAATTCCTCGTAACGTTTAAGTAAGGTATAGGCAGGGTTTGCAAACTGCGCAGAAATATTTTCCAATAAGCTCGAGATGGAACGCTCTTTATCGTCAATTAAGGCAATCTCTTCCTCCACGTATTTGATAAAGTCGTGTTCATCTGCAAAAGTAGATTGTAATTTATCACGAAGCTTCTCAAACAACTTGTCTTTACTGGCTTTTAACTCATGCCTATCGGCCATATTGATTTGAATTTTCTTGTATAAATTATCCAAATCATCTTGCGTTTCAAACTCTTCCCCAGCCAAGCCATAGGTATCTAAAGTTTGTTTGAATTCTTGCAATTCTCTGATCCTACGTTCACGCTTGTCTTTGTCTACAATTAAATCTTGCACTTCCAATTGACGCTTGGCAATATCTTTGGCCAATTTGGCTTGCTCTGCCTCAATTTTTTGTTTTTCCTCGTTCAAGGTTTGCAATTCTTGTTTTAATTTTTCAATTGCTTTAACAAGACTTGGCTTCGATTTTATTTTCTGAATTTTGATTTTAATCGTTTCAATTTCGGCATTGATTGCCTGCAAATCCAATTGCGATTTTTCCAAATCTTTTGCCACTTCATAAAGGGCTTCTTGACTCTTCAAATCAGCTTTTGCAGCCGCCAATTCTTCTTTAATTTCTTCAACAGATTTGAAATCTTGGAATTGAATATTTTTAGATAAATCTATTTCTCCATCAAACAAGTTAAACTTTTCTGAAACCTTGTGAATGGCTTTCAATACTTGATCTCCAGGTAAACTCTTTACTTGCTCACTCAAAATACCATTTAATAGTTTACGGTTTTCTGTATTGCCAGAAATTTTATTGATCAATAAATCTCCGTAATTTTTTACTTGGTTTTGGTAGCGTGTAATTTGCTCATTTAATTGAGCAATTCGGTTATCAATAATGCGGCTATTGAGCTTTTGAATTTCAACCATGGTAATGCGCGATTCAACTTCCTTACGCTTTTTATCAAGGTTACCAACAGACTCATTTAGCAGTTCAATTGGGTC
>CANFSD010000039.1 GCA_947449515.1 Bacteroidota bacterium | reverse complement strand
CTATTAAATGGTGCCGCTCAAATAGCTGCTGCGCCTGCGGCAAGCGAAACAACTGCACCTGCGCTTGTAGCTGAAGTTGTTGCTCCGGCAATAGTAGAAGTTGCAGCAACCCATAGCACAGATGATAGCAGGATTAAAGCCTCTCCTTTGGCAAAATCTGTAGCCAAAGAAAAAGGTATAGACCTAAACCAAGTTGCCGGTAGCGGCGATAATGGCAGAATAGTAAAAAAAGACGTTGAAAATTTTGTTCCTTCAAGCAAAGGAGGCGCAAGTCTTCCAAATATTGTTGCCAAAGAAAGTTTCAATGAAGTTGCCGTAAGTCAAATGCGTAAAGTAATTGCGCGCAGGTTGAGCGAAAGCAAACATACTGCCCCGCATTTTTACCTTACCATGTCGATAAACATGGACAATACCATTGCTGCGCGCAAGCAAATTAATGCGGCATTGGAAACTAAAATTTCTGTGAACGACTTTATAGTAAAGGCCGTTGCTTTGGCCTTGCGTAAAAATCCAAACGCCAATTCATCTTGGTTGGGAGATAAAATAAGGTACAACCACCACATCCATATTGGGGTGGCGGTAGCTATAGAAGATGGTTTAATTGTACCTGTAGTAAAATTTGCCGATAACAAAAGCCTCTCGCACATTAGCACCGAGGTGAAGCAATTGGCAGAAAAAGCAAAAACAAAAAAATTACAACCTACAGAATTTGAAGGCAATACCTTTACCATTTCTAATTTAGGCATGTTTGGCATTGATGAATTTACTGCTATAATTAACCCACCAGATGCATGTATTTTGGCAGTTGGCGCGGCAAAAGAAACCGTAATTGCAGAAAATGGTCAGATGAAAATTGCCCAAGTAATGAAAGTAACCCTAAGTTGCGATCACCGCGTGGTGGATGGCGCCGTGGGTTCTGCTTTCTTGAATAGCTTGAAAGATTTCTTGGAAAACCCAGTTAAAATGTTGGTTTAAGGCCTAAATCACCTTTTTAAAAAACTATTCTAGCAATTGAAAGCCGTTCTTGATTTAGGAACCAATACCTTTCATTTGCTCATTGCCGAGCAAAACGGCGCTACTATTTCTGAAATTTTTCAAAAGCAAATCCCGGTAAAAATTGGCGCGGGTGGCATTAACCAAGGTTTTATTACCCCTGAGGCATACCTGCGTGGCATAAATGCCCTAGGAGAGTTCTATCAAATAATACAGCAATATCCTGTTAAAACCATTGTTGCTACAGGCACTTCAGCCATTCGCAATGCAAAAAATGGGACTGAATTTTTAGAAGAAATTGCACAAAAATTTGGCTTTAAGGTACAAAGCATAAGTGGTGAAATAGAAGCCAGTTTAATCTATAAGGGTGTTAGTTTATCTTTTCCTTTTCCAAACGAGCCCGTTTTGGTGATGGACATTGGCGGCGGCAGCGTAGAATTTATCATTGGCTTGGGGGAAGAAATTCTTTGGAAGCAAAGTTTTGAAATTGGTGCTGCCAGGTTATTGGATAAATTTAAACCCAGCAATCCCATCAGTGAAGCAGAGATTACTGCGCTAGATAATTATTTAGAGGAGGTGCTACAACCTTTAACAACAGTCCTAGAAACCTATAAAATAGCAGGAAAACCTATTCAAACGCTTATTGGTTCGGCAGGAAGTTTTGAAACATTATTAGATGTATTGAAGTTAGATTTAAACAAAAAAACCACGCCCATTAGCCCCTTTGCCAAGCAAGTAAGTTTAGTAGATACTGATTTGTTTTATCAATTTATTATTGGTTCGAACCAAAGCCAGCGTGAGCAAATGAAGGGCTTGCTAAACTTTAGGGTGGATATGATAGTAGTGGCAACTTTATTAATGCGTTTTGCCCAAAACAAGTTTGCCATTCAAAAATTGATTGCCAGCCATTATGCCTTAAAAGAAGGCCTCCTTTTCTTATAAAATAAATTTAAAAGCCCTTAAAACGCACTAAATATTGGCGTTCATAGAATTGCGGATTAATTGTTTACTATTTTTCTTTTACAAAAATTTAGGGTGTTGTATCTTCGGCGCAATTAACATAAACACCCCAGCAACATGCTAACTTTACGTTCAAAAGCACTCGATACCGTTCAAAATCGCAAAACGGTAACCGTTACCCCTCCATCTACAAGGGTTTCGGAGTATTTTAACTCAAATGTTTTCACAGATTCTGCCATGATGGAATTTCTACCGAAAGAAGCTTATAAAGCGGTTTCGGCAGCAATTAAAAATGGCGAAAAAATTGACCGCGCCATTGCAGATCAAGTAGCTGCGGGCATGAAGAATTGGGCAATTTCTAAAGGTGTGAGTCATTACACCCATTGGTTCCAACCATTAACAGGTGCAACGGCAGAAAAGCATGATTCGTTTTTTGAGCCAACTGAAGATGGCAGGGCAATAGAAAAGTTTGCGGGTGGTGCTTTGGTTCAACAAGAACCAGATGCCTCTAGTTTCCCTAACGGCGGTATACGTAATACTTTTGAAGCACGTGGTTATACTGCCTGGGACCCCTCATCACCTGCTTTTATAATGGAAGGCTCTAATGGAAAAACCTTGTGTATACCAACCATTTTTGTTTCCTATACTGGTGAGGCTTTAGATTACAAAGCACCGCTATTAAAAGCATTGCATGCCGTAGAAAAGGCAGTAGTAAATGTTTGCAACAGCTATTTTGATAAAAACGTAAACAAATCTTGGGTATCATTGGGTATTGAACAAGAATATTTCTTGGTAGACGAAGCCATGTGTGTGGCTCGTCCAGATTTAATGCTAACAGGAAGAACCTTGATTGGTTTATCTCCAGAAAAAGGTCAGCAATTAGAAGACCATTATTTTGGTTCGATCCCACCACGTGTGTATGATTTTATGATTGACTTTGAAACAGAATGCTACAAATTGGGCATTCCTTTGAAAACGCGTCATAACGAAGTGGCACCTTCACAATATGAGTGTGCACCTAATTTTGAGGAAGTAAATTTAGCCATTGACCACAATCAATTATTGATGGACGTAATGGAAAAAGTTGCTTTGCGCCACAAGTTCAAAGTGCTTTTACATGAGAAACCATTTGCTGGAATTAATGGCAGTGGTAAACACAATAACTGGAGTTTAATTACCAGCACAGGAACCAATTTATTGGCGCCTACAGCTAATCCAGAAAGCAATATCCAGTTCTTATCTTTCTTTGTAAATGTTATTAAGGCAGTGCATGATCATGCAGATTTGTTGCGCGCATCTATTGCCTCTGCAGGTAATGAACACCGCTTGGGCGCCAATGAAGCTCCTCCAGCAATTATGAGTATTTTTATTGGCAGTCAAATGACCGAAGTTTTGGAAAGTTTGTTGAACAATAAAACAAGTAACAACAAGAGCAAAGCTGCTTCTATCAATGTTAAAAAAATTCCAGAAATTTTATTAGACAATACAGACCGTAACCGTACATCTCCATTTGCTTTTACGGGCAATAAATTTGAATTCCGTGCCGTTGGATCGAGCGCCAATTGCGCCAATGCAATGATTGTGTTAAACACTATTATGGCAGACCAATTAAACAAATTTAAAGCCGAAACAGATGCCTTAATTAAGAAGGGTAAAAAGAAAGACGATGCTATTTTAGAGATATTGAAAGGCTACTACAAAGCAAGCAAGAAAATATTATTCGAAGGAAATGGTTACAGTGACGAGTGGGTTAAAGAAGCTGCAAAACGTGGCTTAAACAATATCAAAAATACGCCAGAAGCTTTGAATGCCTATATCAGCGCGGCAAGTAAAAATCTATTTGTTAAAAACGAAATTTTTAATGAGGTAGAATTGAACGCACGTTATGAAATTATGCAAGAATTATATGTAAAGAAAATTGACATTGAAGCCAAGCTTTTAGCCCAATTGGCAACTAGTCATGTAATTCCTGCAGGTATTGCCTACCAGCGTAATTTGGCCGAAAATGTGAAGGCCATGAAAGATGCTGGTCTAAGCAAAGCAGACACCGAAGTGCAAGTGAATTTGATTAAAGTATTGGCACAGCACATTAATACCATTAGTACCAATGTAAGTAAATTACAAAGTGAATTAGAAAAAGCACATCACCAAGCAAATACACATAAAAGTGCCATGGCATTTTCTAGCAAAGTGAAACCGCTTTTTGAACCAATTAGAAAAAGCAGTGATGCTTTAGAATTTTTGGTAGACGATGAACTTTGGAAACTTCCTAAATACAGAGAAATGTTATTTGTGAAATAGCTATTTGAAGTTGGCTTTTAGCCTTCTATTAAAGCCCTGTTCAATGCTGAACAGGGCTTTTTGTTTGTTTAATTTTTTGGGTGTTGCCCCAATTTGAGGCAATTGCCGCTTAAAAAGCCTCGAACATGAGCAAAAATGCGCCTAAATTTTCCTTAAAAAGTCTTGTTTTACGCGACCTAAGAACAATAAATTCTTAATTTTTTAGTTTTTTTCAAAGAATATGCCATTAAAATAGTAATTTTTAATAAACTTGCATTAAATACGTTAGACCCGAAAACCCATTTTTCATGAATAATAGATACTACTTACTCAATTTGATTTTAGGTATTTCATTCGTGGCCCTGCTCACCTCATGTGGGTCGAAGAAAGGCTCGATAAATGCTGCGAGAGAATCTTACATCAAAAAGGAATATTTTGTTTCTGGCGATAATTATCGCAAGGTTTATTCAAGCACCAAAAACAAAGAAGAGAAAATTGAAGCCGCCAACAAGGCTGCAGATTGTTATTGGCTAATGAACGACATGAAAAATGCGGAGAGCTGGTACCGTAAGGCTTTAAAGGTAGACGCTAAAAATGCCGACAACCAATTGCGTTTGGCAAAAACCTTGAAAAATAACCAAAAATTTGAAGAGGCTATTGTTGAATTCAAAAACTACCAAAAACTTTCTCCTGAAAACAGCCAATTGGTTGAAAGGCTAATCAAAGGATGCGAGAATGCCTTGAAATGGAAAAACGAGAAAACACGTTACAACGTAGAAAATGTAAAAGGATTGAATACCCGTTGGGAAGATTACGCGCCGCAATGGTTTAAAAAAGACCAATTGTATTTTACTTCTGATAGAGAAAAAGGTGTAAGCGGAAACACCATGTACGGTTGGACAGGTAATGGCTATTGCGATTTATATACCGCCACCTACAAAGTAGATAAAAAGAATCCTAACAACATTACTTATCAATTACCTGTATTAGTAGACAAAGACCATTTGAATGGTAAATTGAATGATGGTGCCAATGCATTTGATGCGCGTTTTACAACAACCTATGTTACGCGTTGTAACTACGACAATAACCTTAAAGGAAAAAGCTGCAGAATTTATACCTCTAGTTTAACAGGAACAGAATGGTCAGATCCAGTTCCATTGGAGTTTAGCTCAGATTCATTTAACTGCGGACAGCCTTCACTTACCAAAGACGGTCAAATCATGTACTTTAGTTCTGATATGCCAGGCGGTTATGGAGGAAAAGATATTTGGTTTGTTACCTATAGCAAAAGAAGCAAAACTTGGGGCGATCCTGTAAACTTAGGTCCTATTGTAAATACGGAAGACGATGAAATGTATCCATTCATTCATGAGGATGGAACTTTGTATTTTGCCTCAAGCGGACACGTTGGTTTAGGTGGTACAGATATTTTCATGACCAAAGGAAGTGTTTCTGATTGGAGTGAACCAGTGAATATGAAATCGCCTATAAACTCGCATGGCGACGACTTTTCAATTATCCTAGCCAAAGACAAAGAGAGTGGTTATTTCTCTAGTAACCGTGATGGTGGTAAAGGACAAGATGATATTTACCGTTTTAGCATGACCCCTCTGGTATTTACTTTGAGTGGTGTGGTTAGAAATGCAAAAACGAAAGCAGTAATGCCTAACGCTGTAATTACCTTAACCTCTAGCAATGATACTGGTCGTGTTGTAATTAAAACCGACCAAGTAGGTTCGTATAAAATTGTTTTGAAAACCAAAACTGATTACGAATTATTTGCTTCACGTCAAATGTTCTACGACAGTAAAATGGAAGAAAAATCTACCAAAGGATTGGAAGTATCTACCGACTTGATTCAAGATTTTGAATTGAATTCATTGGGACTTGAAACCTTTACCTTACGTGGTATTTTATACGACTTAGACAAAGCTAATATTCGTCCAGATGCAGCGAAGATTTTGGATTCATTGATTATTGTATTGAACAAATACCCTAGTTTAAAAATAGAATTGGGTTCTCACACGGATTGTAGAGCAGATTCTCTTTACAATATTGGCTTATCACAAAGACGTGCAGATTCTGCAGTAGCTTACCTAGTGAGTCATGGCATTGATACCATGCGTTTGGTTTCTAAAGGTTACGGTGAAAACGTTAAAGATTCTGCAGCTATGCATTGTAATTGTGAAGGTCCTAACGAAAGAGAGCAAGGCCTAAAATGTACTGAAGCTGAGCATCAATTAAACAGAAGAACAACTGTTAAAGTATTAGATATTTATTGGGAAAAACCTAAACCAGTGCAAGCAGCACCTCCAAGAGGCACACCAAGAGCGCCACAAGGAAGACCAGCTCCAGCACCTCGAAGGTAGGGTCAAATTTTCAATAGCCCATTTTGCAAAGGCACAAAGACACGAACATAAATTTCGTTACGCTTTGTGCCTTTGTATATTTGTAGGGTACCTAAACATTTATTCGTTTCAATTTCCAATAGGACCAACCAAACATGCGAATAGTTAAGCTTGCAAATTTTATGTTGATGTTGTTTTTGCCCTTGTTGATGCTTGCGCAAGAACAGCAAAACAAACCCTATCAATTAGATTTGGACAAAGCCGATATGGCTTATATGGCAAAGAAATACAATACTGCTGCTTTGCTTTATCAAAAGGTATATCCTAAAATAAAAGAGGAAACAGAGAAACAACAAATCCTTTTTAAGATTGCAGATAGCTACAGAAACAGCAATAATTTTAAGCAAGCCCTTAAATGGTATGAGGAAGTTTTAAATAGTAAATATCCCGATCCAAGTATCTTATACAGCTATGGTCAATTGCTCAAAAATTTTGAGCGTTATGATGAGGCAGCGCGTGCATTTTACGATTATAGTTTTGAAAATCCTGAAGACCCTAAAGGGAAAATTGCTCAACAAAGCTGCGCAATTGCGGGCGATTGGAAAGCAAATCCATTGAAGTTTAAAGTTGAAAATATTGCAACAATTAATACAGACCAAAGTGATTATGCGCCATTTTTTAGCAATGGCAAAATTGTTTTTTCTTCAACACGCAAAGAAGCGCAAGGTTCTGAAACATTTGAATGGACTGGACAAAAATATTCTGATTTGTTTGAAGCCACTTTTAATGGCAATAGCTATGGAAAACCCATTGCATTAAAAGCCCTCAACACCAATTTTAATGAAGGTGTTGCATGGTTAGACAGCAGTGAAAGTAGCATCTATTTTACCCAATGTAATGGCAAAGATGGCACAGGTAATAAATGTAAAATCTATGTGAGTTATTTTCAAAACGGCGTTTGGGTCGAACCAAAAGCATTGCCATTTAACAACGATAGTTTTAGTTGTGGGCACCCCAGTTTTTCTGCCGATGGAAAGACCCTCTTTTTTAGCAGTGATATGCCTGGAGGATTTGGCGAAAAAGACATTTGGCGCATTCCTTACGATCCAATTAAAGACCAATGGGGAAAGCCTGCAAACCTTGGAGCAAATGTAAATAGCAAGGAAGACGAACTCTTCCCATTTGTAGCAGAAACTGGCAAAATTTATTTTGCTTCAAAAGGAAAAATTGGCATGGGTGGTTTGGATATTTTTGAAACCTTTGACAGCGCCGGAACTTATGCTGTGGCAAATAATTTGAAATACCCCATTAATTCTGGTGGTGATGATTTTGGCATTACTTATATACCAGAAAATAAAAGAACAGCAGGCGGCCCCATTGCATTTATGAGCTCTAACAGAGAAGGTGGTTTAGGTGATGATGACCTTTATTCAATTGCCATTAAACCAGTGATTGTTTTGGCTAAGGTTTTTGTATACGATAGAAGCACAGGTAACCCCATAAGTGCAGCTGTGCTGAACCAAATAGATGCCAAAGGAAAGAAAATAAATACCTTTAAAAGCAACGATAAAGGAACCTTGAGCATTGATTTGCCTTTGAATGAATTGATTGCTTTGAGTGCAACTAAAGAAAAATATTTGAGTAGTTTATCTTTGGCCATTAGCACACAAAATATTTTAAATGATACCAATATTGACATACGCATACCAATGGATTTGGTACCTGCAGACGATATTGAAATTACCTTACAAGGCATTTATTACGATTTAGACAAATGGGATTTACGCCCAGAGGCAAAATTGGTTTTAGACTCCCTGTCAAGTATTTTAAAAAGCAATCCAAGTTTGGTAATAGAATTGGCCTCCCATACAGATAGTAGGGCTCCGGCTGATTATAACATGGAACTTTCAAAGAAACGTGCCCAAAGTTGTGTGACCTACCTCATTCAAAAGGGAATTGCCAAGGACCGCTTAGCTCCTATGGGATATGGTGAAACCAAATTGGTGAACGATTGCAGCGATGATGTGGATTGTACCGAAGAGGAACACCAACAAAACAGAAGAACCACGGTACGCGTGCTTAGGAGCGATTACAAAGGGAAACCTTAGTAGGCTTTCCACAAATTCTACCCGGCATAGGGTGTTAAGCGCAAATTCTTTACTTTTGTGCCCAATATGAGTGCAGATAAATACATGAAACGTGGCGTTTCTTCACAAAAAGAAGACGTTCATGCCGCCATTAAAAACATAGACAAGGGATTATTTCCGCAAGCTTTTTGCAAAGTAGTGCCCGATTTCCTTGGCGGCGACGATGATTTCTGTAATATCATGCACGCGGATGGGGCTGGGACCAAATCGTCTTTGGCCTACCTTTATTGGAAAGAAACTGGCGATTTAAGCGTTTGGAAAGGCATAGCACAAGATGCCATTGTAATGAACCTAAACGATTTATTGTGTGCAGGGGTTTATCAAAATATTACCATTTCCTCTACCATTGGCAGAAATAAAAATCTAATTCCTGGAGAAGTTATTTCAAGCATCATTGAAGGCACGGAGGAATTTATAGAAAACTTAAGAAACCATGGGGTGCAAATACACTCCACTGGCGGCGAAACAGCAGATGTAGGCGATTTGGTTCGAACCATTATTGTAGATTCTACTGTTACGGCGAGGGCAAAAAAATCGGAAATTATTTCTAACCATAAAATTGTTCCTGGTGATGTAATTGTGGGCTTTGCTTCCTTTGGACAAGCCAGTTACGAAAAACAATACAATGGCGGTATGGGAAGTAATGGCCTAACCATGGCCAGACACGATGTTTTAGATGCAAGCTACAAAGCCATTTCAGAAAGCTATGACCCATTGGTACCAGCAGATTTGGTATATACTGGCAAATTAAAATTAAGCGATCAATTGCCAAACCATCCTTTGAATGTAGGTAAAATGATACTCTCGCCTACCCGTACCTTTAGTCCAATGATTAAAGAAGTTTTTGATGCCCATTTTAATCAAATTCATGGTATGGTGCATTGCACAGGTGGTGGGCAAACCAAGATTTTACATTTTATCAAAGAACATAAAATAATTAAAGATAATTTATTTGCTACCCCGCCCCTTTTTGAAATGATTCAATCTCAATCTGGTAGTGAGTGGCAAGAGATGTACAAAGTCTTTAACATGGGTAATTTAATGGAGATTTATACCGATCCAAAAACGGCTGAATCCCTTATTGCCATTGCCAAATCGTTTAATATTGAGGCGCAAATTATTGGCAGGGTTGAAGCCAGTGAAACTAAGGTTTTAGAATTACATACACCCGAGCACCAGTTTATTTATAAATAGATTCTAAAGTGTTATATTTGATATGTGCTTATTGAACTTAAAAAACCCATTACAAAAGAAAAAATTGAGGAAGCATTGCGATTACTAAAAACACGCAAAAAAAATCTTCAAATGGTAATTTAACCAATTTTTTTGGCATATCTAAGAAGGGTATTGATCCTCTAAAATTTCAAAAGAAGTTAAGAGATGAGTGGATTTGATTTCTTAGCGGATACAAATGTAATTATTTCAATAAAAGAAGGAAAGCCAAATGCTGAGCCCTTTTTGAGTTACAATTTAGCTATCTCATTTGTGAGTGAAATTGAACTTCTGGGAAGAAAAAGTATTCTTAAATCAGAGAAAAAGTTTTCACAGAAATGATAAATCAATGTTTTTCATTTCAACTAGACAATGAAATAAAAAATGAATGTATTAGGCTAAAACAACATTACAATATCAAAACACCAGATGCTTTAATTGCAGCAACTTCAATTGTAAAGGGAATTCCATTAATAACTGGGGACCGCGATTTCACTCAAATTAAAGGCCTTGATTTAATTATCATTTAAAAAAAATCCAATAGGGAATAATAAAACTGCCTTTTTTGATGATAAATTCCTGGAATCCCAAAAAATCCTCTAAGTTCCATACAATTTGAATCAAAATCACTAATTTGCAAATCCTATGAAAAATAGGCAAATTAACTATGAAAATACTTGTAACAGGTGGAGCGGGGTATATAGGCTCTCACACGATTGTTGAATTATTACAGGAAGGTTATGAAGTAGTAGCCCTCGATAATTTTGACAATTCATACCCCAGCGTCCTAGAAAATATTAAGACCATTAGCGGCAAAAACTTTGATTTTGCTGAAGTGGATATACGCAACAAAGCACAACTCAAGGATTTTATTTCAGCACAAAAAGACATTCATGCTGTTATTCATTTTGCCGCCAGCAAAGCAGTAGGTGAAAGTGTAGCGCTTCCTTTAAAATATTATGAAAACAACGTTGCAGGCACCGTAAACCTTTTGGAAGCCATGCAAGAAAATAGCATTCAGCAAATAGTTTTCTCTTCTTCTTGCACTGTTTATGGTGAAGCTACCCCTCCAGTAGATGAAAACGCAGCTATTCCTGTAGCACAATCGCCATACGGTAACACCAAACAAATTTGCGAAGAGGTTTTAAAAGACCAATCAAACGCCACTAATTTAAAAGTTGTGGCCTTGCGTTATTTTAACCCAATTGGTGCACATGAATCTGCCCTTATTGGAGAATTACCGATTGGGGTTCCAAACAATTTAGTTCCATACATTACACAAACTGGCATTGGCAAAAGAGCAGCCCTCACTGTGCATGGTAATGATTACCCAACCCCAGATGG
>CANFSD010000038.1 GCA_947449515.1 Bacteroidota bacterium | reverse complement strand
GGTACCTGGCAAGTTTTAAAAGGTACACCCATTCCTAAATGGGAGGAGTTTAAGAATGTTGACGAAAAGCGCATACAACACAATTATAAAATAATGAAAACGCAACGTAAATTGTTGCATTCATTGCCAGATTGGTTGGATGATTTGGGTTATGCAGAATTAGGTAAACAATGGAATAAGGAAGTAGAGGCATTAAATGAAACTGCTCCTGTTGTAATGCGCGTAAATAACCTTAAAACAAATAAGGCAGATTTGGCTAAAAGCCTTGCAGAGAAAGGAATTATTACAACTCCTGTTACAGGATGTAAAGATGCCTTGATTCTTAAACAAAGACAAAATTTATTTATTACACCAGAGTTTAAAGAGGGTATGTTTGAAGTGCAAGATGCCTCTTCTCAATTGGTAGCGGAGTTTCTTCAAATAGAGCCGGGTATGCGCATTGTGGATGCTTGTGCAGGTGCAGGTGGTAAAACTTTACACATAGCTTCTATTACTCAAAATAAAGGTAGAATTATAAGTTTAGATACCGAACAATGGAAATTAGATGAAGCCAAAAAACGCGCCAGAAGAGCTGGGGTAAGTAATTTGGAAACACGTTTAATTGAAGGGAATAAAACCATTAAAAAATTATATGATACTGCTGACAGACTATTGCTAGACGTGCCATGTAGCGGATTGGGTGTTATAAAACGTAATCCCGATGCTAAATGGAAATTGAGCATGGATTTTATAAACAAAGTAAAAGGTCAGCAAGCAGCCATTTTAGAAGACTATTCTAAAATCTTAAAAGTGGGTGGTAAAATGGTTTATGCCACTTGCAGTATTTTACCTTCTGAAAACCAAAACCAGGTACAAAAATTTGTGGCAGCTCATCCAAATTTCAAATTTGAAGAGGAAAGAATTGTATTGCCTAGCGAGTCTGGTTTCGATGGTTTTTATATGGCTAGAATTACACGAGAAAGCTAATAATTTCCTTCTTTCTTACAAGGATTTAAGTTTGTTTTAAAGTATACTTGTAACTTTAAGTATACTATGAAAAAACTATCCTATAGCCTATCTATTTTACTCTTATTGAGTCTTTCTTGTAAAGACACCAATAAACCTCAAGCTGCCATGGCACCAGAAGTTAGTGTGGTAATGGTTCAGAAAAGCGACCTTCCCTTATATGCAGAATATGTTGGGCAGGCCTATGGTTTATCTGATGTGCAAATTCAAGCACGCGTGCAAGGAATGATTACGGGTATGTTCTTTAAAGAAGGTACCAGAGTGGCTGCCGGCGATTTACTATATACCATAGACGATTTACCTTACCAATCTAAATTGGCGCAAGCCGATGGTCAATTGGCTGATGCCCAAACCCAATTGGTGAAAGCCAAAAGCGATTTAGACAGGGTTAAACCATTAGCTGCTTCTAACGCCCTAAGTAAGCGCGATTTGGATGCGGCCAATGCCGCTGTTGGAGCTGCAGAAGGCAGGTTAAAAGCTGCAAAAGCTGCCAGAGATAATGCTGCCATTGAATTGGGATTTTGCAAAGTAAAGGCGCCAATTGCAGGTTTAATAGGCATATCAAATGTACGTGTGGGCGATTTTGTAGGAGCATTAAACACGCATTCTCTTAATACCATTTCAGATTTGAGCCAAATGCGCGTGCGTTTTCCCATTAGCGAAAATGATTACCTTGATTATATAGAAAAGAACAAACAAAAAGATTTTGAGAGTCCTACCAAAAGAGACGTTGAACTGTATACCAGCAATGGAATAAAATATGCCTTGCCAGCAAGTTTTAATTTGGCCAATAGAGAAATTGATCCTAGCACAGGTTCCTTAATTATTGAGGTATTGGCTTCGAACCCACAGGGCGATTTAAAACCAGGCCAGTACCTAAAAGTACGATTTGTTTCAGAATCTTTAAAAGGCGCATTGGTTGTTCCACAAAGAGCAGTGCAGCAATTGCAAAATTTATTCCAAGTGAGCATTTTGGGAGATAGTAATAAAATTGAAAATAGAATTGTTCAAATGGGCCCGCGCGTTGGTGAAAATTGGGTTGTGAAAGAAGGTTTGGCAGAAGGCGATAAGGTAGTTTTATTGGGAAATAAAATGATTAGAGCCAATACCATTGTAACTCCTATTATGGTTGAAAATGATTCAATTCAAAGCAAATAAACCATGAGCGAATTATTTATAAAGAGGCCTATTTTTGCAATGGTTATTTCCATTCTAATTGTAATATTAGGATGGATTACTTTGCAATCAACGCCTATTGCACAATACCCAGAAATTGTTCCTCCTTCCATTCAGATTTCGGCAAGTTATACGGGTGCCGATGCCATTAATATTGAGCAATCTGTTACAACTCCCATAGAACAACAAGTAAATGGGGTTGAAAACATGATCTACATGAACTCCATTAACAACAACAGTGGGGTTTCTCAAATAACGGTTTCTTTTGATGTGGGTACGGATTTAAATAAGGCCAATATGCTTACCCAAAGTAGGGTAAACCAAGCCAATGCAACTTTGCCTCCAGAAGTTACCAAATTAGGAGTGGTTACCAGAAAGTCATTGGCCTCGCCTTTGTTGATGTTCTCCCTGTATAGCAACGATTCTAATTTCGATGGAAAATTCTTAACCAACTATGCCTATATCAATATCGTAAACGATTTAACACGTGTTAAAGGTGTTGGTCGTGTAGTGGTTTTTGGAGGCACAGAATATGCCATTCGTGTTTGGGTTAAACCAGATGTGCTTTCACGTTTAGGACTTACCATTACAGATGTAATGGGGGCAATACGCGAGCAAAATGAAATTGTTCCTGGCGGTTCTTTTGGGGGTAACCCCGCCATGGATGGTAATCAATTTACTTATACGGCCAAATTGCAAGATCGTTTGGTTTCGGAAGAAGAGTTTGGTAACATAGTTGTAAAATCAAATGCTGCGGGTGCTTCGGTTAAATTAAAAGATGTGGCGCGCATTGAATTGGGAATTCAAGATTACGGTACCAGCAGCCGAACCAATTCTAAAAAATCTTCTACTATTTCTATTTTTCAGGTGCCAGGATCCAATGCATTGGATGTTGCGCAAGCGGCTCAAGAAAAAATGAAAGAATTGAGCGAGCGTTTTCCATCGGCTGTTGAGTATACCATAGCAATGGATACCACAGAATCTGTTACCGCTGGTATAGACGAAATTGTACATACCTTATTTGAAGCTGTTTTATTGGTAATTATTGTGGTGTTTATCTTCTTGCAAGATTGGCGCGCCACCTTAATTCCATTGTTAACGGTGCCTGTTTCTCTCATTGGCACCTTTATTGTTTTTCCTTTATTAGGCTTCTCTGTTAATGTGCTTTCACTTTTGGGAATGGTATTGGCCATTGGCTTGGTAGTAGATGATGCCATTGTAGTTGTGGAGGCTGTAATGCACCATATAGAACATGGTTTGAGTCCGAAAGAAGCTACCAGCAAAGCCATGAAAGAGGTAGGCGGACCGGTTGTGGCCATTGCTTTAATATTAATCGCGGTATTTGTTCCTGTAGCTTTAGCCGGTGGAATAACGGGTAGGTTATACCAACAATTTGCAATTACCATTGCCATTTCTGTAGCCTTCTCTGCATTTAATGCTTTGACCTTATCGCCTGCATTGGCGTCTATATTATTGAAACCTAAACGTGAGAAAAAAGGTTTGTTGCAAAATTTCTTCAATGCATTTAATCGTGCCTTTGATAAATTTACCCTGCGTTATGGAAAAGTGGTAGCGTTTTTTGCACGCAAATTGGTGCTAACCTCTGTTTTATTAATTGGCATAACCATTATAGCAGGAGGCTTAGGGAAATTAGTGCCAGGGGGCTTTGTGCCAGAAGAAGACCAAGGCTATATCATGATGGGAGTTCAGTTACCAGACGCTGCGTCTTTGGGTCGAACCGACAAAGTAGTAGCCAAAATTGAAAATGTTTTAAAATCTGTTCCTGAAATTCGTTCTTATACTTCTATTACCGGATTAAATGTATTTACCTTTAATAGCAGTAACAATGCAGCTACCTTTTTTGTGCAATTAAAGCCATGGGAGGACAGAGATAAAACGGCAAAAGAATTGGTTGCTGGCATCAATAAAATGATGATGATGAAAATTACGGAAGCAACGGTAATGGCCTTTGGACCTCCGTCTATTCCGGGTTTAGGAACCTCTGGTGGTTTTAGTATGATGCTGCAAGACAAGGGTGGAAATACGCCGCAATATTTATCTGAACAAACCGCGCGCTTTATAGAAGAGGCAAACAAACGTCCAGAAATAGCCTCTTGTTATACCATGTTTAGGTCAAATGTGCCTCAAAAATATATTTCAATTGACAAGGATAAAGTACAAAAATTAGGATTGAAATTATCGGATGTTTCTATTCCAATTGCCGCCTATTTGGGAGGAGCCTACGTAAATAATTTTAACAGGTTTGGTCGTCAATATAGAACCTATATTCAAGCAGAAGCCGAATACCGCATGCAGCCAGATGACTTGAAATCTTATTTTGTAAAAGATGGTAAAGGTCGTATGATTCCATTGGGAACCATTGCCACCGTTAAGGATACAACTGGTTCTGATTATACCATTAGACAAAACATGTACCGTGCTGCGGAGGTAAATGGAACACCCGCGCAAGGCTATAGCAGCAGTCAAGCTTTAGCAGCTTTGGAAGAAGTTGCCAAAACTACATTGCCATCTGATATGGGCTTTGCATGGGCAAATATGTCGTTCCAAGAAAAGGCTTCAGAAGGAAAAGGAGCAACCATGTTTTTAATGGCTTTGGTATTTGTGTTTCTCATTTTAGCTGCGCAGTATGAAAGTTGGTCATTGCCATTTAGTGTTTTATTAGGAACACCATGGGTAATTTTTGGCGCTTTAATGGGATTGTTTTTGTCGAACCTATTTGCACAAGGTTATGTAAACAATGTTTTTGCACAAATTGGTTTGGTAATGCTCATTGGTTTAAATGCAAAGAATGCTATTCTCATTGTGGAGTTTGCAAAAATGAAACGTGAAGAAGGAATGCCTGCCTTGGAGGCTGCGGTTGAAGGTGCTAAAATGCGTTTACGACCAATCTTAATGACATCCTTTGCTTTTATTTTAGGAGTAGTGCCCTTGCTTACGGCAACAGGTGCTGGCGCAGAAGCTAGGAAGGTAATGGGTATGACCGTATTCAGTGGAATGGTGGTTGCAACCATTTTGGGTGTAATCTTAATTCCTGGTCTTTATGTATTAATTGATAAAATTGGTGGTTCAAAAAAGAAGGAGGATACCCTATGAGGAATTTGAAATTTATACTTCTTTTGGCTGTAATTACGGCATGTAAGGTTGGTCCCAATTACAAACGAAGTGAATTGGCGGCAAGTAAAAAATCTTTTGTAACACCAAGCAATGAGAATAGTTCAAAAGATTCGAGCACATTAATAAAGTGGTTTGATTTATACCACGACAATGCCTTGCAAGAATTATTGAAAACGGCATTGGCCAACAATTTAGATATGAAACTCACACTTGCACGTATTGAAGAAGCGCGTGAAAATGCAGGTGTGGTAAAGGCTAATTTATTACCCAATATTGGTTACCAAGTTGGGGTAAGTAACAGTGCTGCCAGCGCAAATGCAGTGGATGCTCGACTTGGAGCGCCCTATAACAATGGGTATGCGGCTGTTAATTTGAGATGGGAAATTGACTTGTTTGGTAAAATTAGAAATGCAAGATCTGCCGCATTAAATACTTTAAATGAGCAAGAGGAATTGCGAAAAAATTTATGTGTGGTATTGGTTGCAGAAGTAGCAGATAATTATTTTTTATTACGTGATTTAGATAACAGGTTAAGCATTGCAGAAAGAACTTTATTGAGTAGAAAAGAATCAATGCGCATTAATAAGGAGCGTTTTGAAAAGGGATACAATGCAGAGTTAGATCTACTACAAGCCCAAATGCAGTATTCTGCTGTAGAGGCTGCCATACCTGCTATTCAGCGTCAGATTGTTTTGGTTCAAAACGGACTAAATTTATTGTTAGGAAAAAGTGGTGGCGAAATAAGCAGAGGTAAAAGCAATGTCGATCAAGATTTTGTACCAAGTATTCCTGCCGGATTGCCTTCGCAATTATTAGAACGCAGACCAGATATCAAAGCAGCAGAATTTAATTTAATGGCACAAACCAATCGCATTGGGGTTGCAATGGCCAATAGGTTTCCTACTTTGAGTTTAACAGCATCTAAGGGCATAGGTAGTTCTGAGTTGAGTTCAATTATCAATGCCAATTCTTTGTATGGATCATTGGCGGCCTCTCTTACAGGACCAATTTTCGCCTTTAAACAAAACAAGAGAAGGGTTGAAATTGAACGTCAGCGCGCTATACAAGCACAAGCTATCTACGAAAAAACCGTATTGCAAGCATTTTTGGAGGTAGATAATTCACTGTCTAATCACTTTTATTTGGGCAAAGAATTTGAAGCCAGAAAAGCACAGGTGCAAGCAGGGCAGAAAGCCTTAGAATTATCTCACCAAAGATTTAGTTTTGGATATACCTCTTATTTAGAAGTATTGGTTCAGGAAAATGTTTTGTTTGATGCAGAAATTCAAGCATCTATTACCTTGCGTCAGAAGCACAGTGCTTTGGTTAATTTATACAAAGCATTAGGTGGCGGCTGGTAGTTTTAGCGTATAATTATTTCGTCGGCAAAAATCATGGAAGGCTCTCCAGCGCTTGGGTGAAAGGCTGGGAGTGGACCGTAGTACTTGCAAACTATTTTTATAAACTGAACCTTTTGGCCTTTGTATTTGGCACCAAAAGTGTACTTTAATTTTTCATCAGAATTTACCGGTACTTGGTGTGTAATGGTATTGAGCAATTGGTATTGTTCTCCTTCTTCTGATACATATATCTCTAATTGTTTTGGCAGTATTACCCATGCTGGCGTGTTTTGGTAAAAGCCCATTTCAAAACTTTTCATTTTTATGGCCTTTTCAAATTCCATAACAATAATTAAGTCTTTGCCTGAATAGCCCTGCCAATTGCCATCTGTAATGCTTTTTGCCGAACCAATTTTGCCATTTGCTAAACCCATGGAGCCGCCACCAGCATAAGCTGGATGGTAATTACTACACGGAATATTTATGGAGCGTATTTTGCCAATAGCTTGGTGGTAAATAAATGATTCCTTACTAAGGCTTATTTGGTTGTTTGCGTTATTTGCAAAAGTGGCACATTGAAGGGTTGTATTGGATTTTAAATAAAATGGCTTGGTATATTGGCGCTTTGGATTGAGTGGAAAAATACTGTCTGTTGAATAATAAATAGGATTGCTTGTAAGCGGTGCGCTTAGGGTAAATTTTCTACCCTTGGTACTTAATTTTTCATCTGCAATTATTACACAATGTTCTGGCAAAGCTTCTAGGTTGACTTTCAGTTTTTCAAATTTTGCGATATTATTTTTGAGCCAATGCGTTTTGTTTTCTTGCAAATAGAGGTAACTAAAATCTGCTTCAAGGTTGTTTAGTTTTTGAAGTAATTGGTTTAATTCAAGCGCTATGTTTTCTTTAGAAAAGGTGTTGTTTAAAAATTGATGGTAGTGTATTCTGAAAAGATTTTTTTCTAAGGTGAATTGGGCCTCTCTCATAGCGTATCTTAAATTAGCGGCAGCTTCGTGGTGCTGCGTATTGGTGCTAAGGAGACTATCAGTTTTCTTGTAAAGTTTAGCAGTTAACAACAATGCCTCCTGGTTATTTTGTTCGGCTTCTTTGCCAATATAGCTTGGGAATATGGGAAATATGGGCTCGAAAAAACTACTATTGCTCAAGCATTTATTTATTTTGCTTTGGTGTAAACCTGCAAATTGATTGATCAATTCTACGATAGGCACTTCCCAAAATTGGAGGTCGAAAGCCTTGCTAAATTCTTTATAGCGGTCATAGGAACTGCTGCCTTTTCGAGGAGCGTTCCAACTTAAATCTGCCCCCCAAATAAAGCCTTGCCAATTGTTTTCAAACAAGGCATAACCATCGTCATCCCAACTGGTATTTAGCACTCCTTTGGCACCAAATTGATAGGCATCTCTAATCAAATTATAGCAATTGTTTTGCGCTACATTTAGGTTCGGAAAAATATTTAACCAATTGTTGATTCCCGGTGCAACCCAAAAATCAAATCCTGCTTCCGAAATGGGTTTTAACATATCCTCAAAACTTTTAGCATCATGGTATGCCCACGGAATTAGAACAATGTCTTTGGGTATCTTATTTTTTATTTCTGGGTAATTGGCAATAATATCCGACCACATTAAGATTTGTTTGCCGCTTGGTTTTATTAAATTATAAATCTTATTAATATGGTATGCATACAAGCCTGCAATGCCCAATGAATCTGCCAAGTGTTTGTTTTGTTCCGAACCTAATCCAAAGGTTTCGTCGGCATTGATCATGAAATAATTTCCAGTATAACAGGCATTTTGTTCTTCATAAAAATCTTTCAATAATTGATAGGAGCCGGCTTGGTTCGGACTTAAGATATGTTGCTTTTCGCCTAAATGGGCATAGGCTGGTTTTTCAAGTATTTTCTCAAGGTGACCAAAACTTTGCTGATTGGCAATTAATTGCACATGAAACAATTGTGCATATTGCTGTAATTCTATGATGTCATTTGCTGATAATCCATCTTCCAAAGCCAAGTCGGGATGTGATTTGTATTTAAAAACATGCTCGGTATAGAGCGTGAAATAATTTAATTTGTAATAGGAGAGGGTCCTTATTTCTTTTTTGAGTTGTGTAAGTCTTGGAATGGGCCCTCTGCTAATATCATCTTGCCAGGCTCTAACAGCAAAACTTGGTTTATCGTATATTTCACCACAAGGGATGGCGCCCATTTTAAACAATTGTTGGAGGCTTTGAAAGCCATAAAACAGGCCAGTTTCGGTTTGAGCCAATACCAGTAAATAGTTTTTCTCAATTTTAATTACATAACCTTCAAAACCCGGTTCGAACCCAGCATTGAGTTGGAGTTTTTGCAAGTATTTTTTCCATTTCTTTTGACCAATTAACTGCAAACTTATTTTGGTTTGCACCATTTTATTGGCTACAATTTTTTCTTTGGCTTCCTTATTTAACCATGCATCAAAATTGGCATTTAAGGTGCTGTCTTTACTATAATTTTCAATTGGATGATTAGCCGAAAAGGTGAAGTAATCCGTACGAATTATTTCTGAAAATGGTTTAGGTATAATTGGATATTGCGCAATTGAGAAATTACTGAGCAATAGGAGAAGCAGACCTGTGAATGTATTTTTCCAATTCATTGATGGCAATTTATCAATTCAAAAGGAATTCTAAGTTATAGTTGCCAACAATAGAAATTGTTGATTGCTTAATAAAATTGAGTATTTTATTCCTTTATCAGCTTAATGCGATTGAGTTTGGAACCTTGTTTGATTTCTAACAGGTAGATGCCTGAAGCTAATTCGGAGGTGTTAATTTCTTGGTTACCGTTGAGTTCTTGTTTGCTTTCAAAAAGAATAGTACCATTTAAATCCAATAAACTATAGGCAAAATTAGCTGTACTTGTATTCAAATGGAGTTGGTTATTAAAGGGCGATGGATATACATTTACGCCTGTGTTTGAAAACAAATCAGCTAAGCCAATTGGATTGCTGTTATAATAAATGGTATCCCAATCAGAGTTTTTTGCGCAACCATAATTGTCTATGATGGTACCTTGTAAATAACTATTTGTTTGGTTTCCCCATTGCACTTGAACGGCATTGTTTTCAAAACCTCCAATGATATTTCCATTGATGGCCTTCCAATTGTAGGTAAAACCTTTGTAGTAAGGAATAGAGTATGTTAAAACCTGGTAAGGCTTTTCTAAAATTGGATTACCCGTGATAATAAATGGATCAATTGGAGAAACAGAAAGGCGCAGTGTATCTGTTTGCACTTGCAGCCCATTGATAGTTTTTACCCAAATTTTATTGAGGTAATTTGAGGTGGGATAATCAATATTATTTTTAGTAGAACCATTGCTCCATTGGTAAATTGAATTAGGGCAATTGTCGTTCATTTCAATATGGTAAATGCCCTTTCCGCTGCAGATTATAGTATCTTTTTGTTTGATGCTCGTTTTTAAATAATTTAAATTTCTGTAATTGAATGAATAAAAATTATTGCTCGTATCTTCTAAAGTAACAATAATTTTATTGTTATTTATGGTAAACAATTGGTAATCCTCAGAGATGGCAGCAGGTACATAATTTTGCAAATCAAAAATTAATTTATTTTCAAAATTTGGATCGTTCAATTTGCAAAAACTATAATTCTGCGGCAATTCAAACCTAGGTTGGTGCTTTTTAATTAATTCTGGAATATGGTATTTATGCACCCTATAGCTCATTACATTGAGTGGAAATGATCCCTCATAAACAATTTGATTGTTTGGGTCAACCTCAGTTAAGGTTGGATTATCGGCACCCCATCCAATAACAGTATTGCCATTTGAAAGTCGTTGAACACTTCCCATAAAATAAGCCATTACTTCTTGGTTATGCGTGTATTCCCAAACCCTTCTCACTTGCATGGTTGTTTCATCATATTCGTATTCAACAGCCCTAGAATATTTTGCGCCTGGCCTAAAGTTTCCATTGTCAAATAATAGGATATGTCCATTGTCTAATTTTTGAGCATGGTGTTGGTAGGTAAATCCGGGGTCATTCAAAAAAGTAAAATTCTGTGTGCTGGCATTAGGGCCCATACGCCAAATAATTGCGCCTGTTTTCCTGTTAATCCTTGTGATTTCACAGAGGTGACGTGAAGAAAGAAGAAGCGTTGAATCCGTATCCAACATAATAGAATTACAGTGGATATAATCAACAACCGTATTGGCCAATAAATCAACTCCTACCACATCAGTTATGGGTAAATAGTCAAAGCATTTCCATTCCCATAATACATTGCCATTTGCATCCAATTCTTGAATTACTTGGTCTAATAACTGGGTGTTTTTATTGCCATTTCTAATAATGTCGCTTAAATCAACATCAATGATGCGGTCTCCTAAAACAAAATAATTTCCAGTTTTTGGGTCTTTTATTAATTCATGTAAATCTGTAAAACAACCATTTCCTGCAACTAAAGTATCTGTAATTCTAAATTCTTTGTCTAAAATAATATGTTTATAATTTTCAATATTGTTGTTTAACAAGGTATATGAAAAGGTAGAATCATAAAACATTTGGAAATTATTTCCCAAAACTGGTATTTTTTGGTCGTATACTATTTCTCCTTTTCCATTAACAATGATATTCCTGTCTAAACTTCTAGGGGAGTACATGCTGGTTAAAAAGAAATAGTCATTGGTGTCTCCCACACCCAAGGTCATGTTAAAAGGAACTTGGTTATTTATGTCATATGTAATAGCCGC
>CANFSD010000037.1 GCA_947449515.1 Bacteroidota bacterium | reverse complement strand
TTGACCAACATAAAATAGATTTAGTAGGCCGTTTGGGAAGTGATTGGTATGTTAGGGCCAATGGTCAGGCATTATTTGAAGTACCAAAACCAGCTAAAAATCTAGGGATTGGTTTCGACCAATTGCCGGAAACCATTAAAAACAGCAAGATTTTAAGTGGTAATAATTTAGGTATGTTGGCCAATATTGAGCAATTACCCGATTCAGACAGCATTGCCATTCACGCACATATGAATAAGGAATTGGCAGCAATTTTAGCAAGTAATTTGAGCCCAGAAGAATTAGAAAACCAAATTCATTACCTCGCCCATCGTTTATTAAACGATGGAAAGTCGTTGGATGCTTGGAAAGTGTTGCTAAGTGTCTAAAAATACTGTCTAAATTCCTTGAATTGATTCCAATAAATTAGTCACTTTTTAAATACTGCGCTAGCCACCAATGGAGCAGAAAGTTTTTTATTACTGAATATCTGCACTTTAAGAAAATTAAAACAAATTAAAAAATTCTTGGCAGCATATTGGTTATATACCAATCATCTAAAATCATTTTACTTGATATATAAAAAAAACCAATCTATTAGCCATAGATTGGTTTTTTTGTTTTGGTTCGAACCGAACCTAGCATGCAATTAATTTTATTTACCCATTTTATCTGGATCGAAGCCACGTTTTTTAGCCATTTCTTCAAGTTTAGCTTGAAACTTAGACTTGGTTACAGGTTTCTTTTTATTTTCCTGTATTTGTTTGTGCAAAGCGCTATCATCAACAAAGGTGCGAATTAGCAATTGTTGTCCAATGGTAAACAAGTTAGAAAGGAAATAGTAATAGGTTAATCCACTTGCGTAGTTGTTAAAGAAGCCCAAGAACATAACAGGCATCACATAGCTAATAATTTTCATCTGACCAGTAACGCCTGTCATTTGATTATTATACATGGTATATACCAATGTAGAAACAGTCATTAACAATGTAAACAAACTCACGTGATCGCCATAAAACGGTACGTTAAAGCCAAGGTTTAGGATGCTGTCGTAACTAGAAAGATCACTTGACCACAAAAATGCTTTTTGACGCAATTCAAAGGCACTTGGGAAGAATTGGAACATGGCAATAAGAATTGGCATTTGCAACAACATTGGCAAACAACCACCCATTGGATTTACACCTGCTTTGCGGTAAATCTTCATGTTTTCTTGTTGAACCTTGGTTAAATCGTTGCCATATTTCTCTTTAATTTCATCAATTTCTGGTTTCAACACACGCATTTTAGCAGAAGACAAATACGAGCGGTATACCAAAGGAAATAGGATTGTTTTAACGATTACGGTAAGCAATAGAATAACAATACCGAAATTACCCAAGTATTGACCTAAGAAATAGAATACATTAACGGTGAGCAATTTGTTTACCCAACCAAAAATACCCCAGCCCATAGGAACCACTTTTTCGAGGCTTACATCCAATGCTTTTAAAGTTTTATAATGGTTCGGACCAAAATAAAACTGCATACCATAAGATTCGTTGTTGTTGTGGGTGTAAGACAGGCCTATATTGGCGCTTAAGAACTTAACAAACTTTTTGTTTTCATCTGATTTACTCTCGAGGGTAGCATTATCAAAATTTTGCGCACCAATTAAAGAGGCATTGAAATATTGTTGTTTAAACGAAATCCATTGAATGGGCGTTTTAACTTCTTCTTTCAGATCCTTGGTTTCAGCCAAGTACTCTGGATCTTCGTTCGGGTAACGGTAATAAATGGTAGAAGTTTTGGCTTCCGCATCGTGTGTTTTTTCTTGTTGTAACACATTTTGCTTCCAAACCAAATCAAGGAAATTATTATTGGGAGCAATTACTGCATCCATTCCCACCAAATTGATTTTGAAATCAACCAAGTTATTGTTTGCGTTTAAGGCAATCTTATGCTCAATAAATTGGTTATCTGCCAATTTAACGAACATTGAAAGGCTTTTACCATCGGCAGCCAATTGAGGTGTAAAATAAAGGTCTTTGGTAGCAATTGCTTTGGCATCACGCGTAGCAAAACCGTAAGAGAAATCATTATCGCCACCATCAACTAACACCAATGGAGAACCATCTGCACGTTTGTATTTCTTTAATTCAACTTTGTAAATTCTTCCACCTTTATTGGTTACATCTACTTTAAGTTCTTCATTTTCTAAGGTGGTAAACGTTTCATTTCCCTCTGTGAAAGCGGCAAATGAACCAAAAGAATTCATTTTAGCAACACTGTCAATTGTTTTTGGAACTTCCAATTCGGCTTTTTGTGCGGCTTGCGCAACCATTACCGCGGCACTGTCTGTTTGGGCGCGAACCAATGCAATTGAATCTTGGCGGCGTTTTGCTGCATCTAGTTCAGCCTGTGAGGGTTGGTTTACGTATGCAAACGTAATAAGGATTACAAAGATGAGGCCTAGGCCTATTATCGAATTTCTATCCATTTTGTTTTTTAAAGAGGGGTCGAAAATAGCAATTTCGCCTGAATAATTTCCTACCTAAAAAGGAATATCCGACGAAAGGCTCAAAATAAGCGCTAATTAGTCAATTAGCGCTTATGAGCTAACAAAAATATAATACTAAGCTTGGCTATAAGCCACGGCTGCTTTCACAAATTTAACAAAAAGAGGGTGTGGGTTTAGCACAGTACTTTTGTATTCTGGGTGAAATTGAACACCCACAAAATACGGATGGTTTTTAATTTCAACTATCTCAGCCAATTTGGTATCTGGGTTGATCCCAGTAATTTGTAATCCTTTGGCTTCAAAGTCTTTCATGTATTTACTGTTAAATTCAAAACGGTGACGGTGACGTTCATTTACTTTGGTTTTTTCATAGGCTTGGTAAGCTTTTGAACCTTTAGTTACCTCACATACATAGGAACCTAGACGCATAGTACCACCTTTTTTGGTGATATTTTTTTGGTCGGCCATCATGTCTATAACAGGATGTTTGGTTTTAGGATTCATTTCGGTGCTATGCGCATCTTTCCAACCCAAAACATTTCTGGCAAATTCAATCACTGCCATTTGCATTCCGAGACAAATTCCAAAGAAAGGAACACCTGTTTCGCGGGCAAATTTAATCGCATTAATTTTACCTTCAATGCCACGTTCACCAAAGCCAGGCGCAACTAAAATACCATCCAAATCGGCCAATTTTTGTGCCGCATTTTCTTCTGATAATAATTCACTGTGAATATATTGAACTCTTACACGTGCCTCGTTGGTTGCACCAGCATGAATAAAGGCTTCAATAATAGATTTATAGGCATCTGGCAATTCAACATATTTACCAATTACACCTATTCTTACTTCGTTTTTCGGGTTTTTATGGCGTGTTAAGAAGTCTTTCCAGCTTTCCAAATCCGGTTCATTTTTAGCAGAAAGTTTCAATTTAGACAAAACAGTTTTGTCTAATTTCTCTTTCAACATCATGAGCGGCACATCATAAATAGTAGGTACATCTAGCGCTTCAATAACCGAATTTGAATCTACATTACAGAATAAGGCTATTTTCTTGCGCATTTCTTTGGTTATGGCATGTTCTGTTCTACAAACCAAAATATCTGGCTGAACACCACTTTCCAAAAGCAATTTAACACTGTGTTGGGTTGGTTTGGTTTTTAATTCTTTGGTAGAACTTAAATAAGGCAATAATGTTAAATGCACTACCAAAGCATCTTCTTCCTTCATTTCCCAAAGTAATTGACGAACCGATTCTATGTATGGAAGTGATTCAATATCACCTACCGTACCGCCAATTTCGGTGATAATTACATCAAACTTTCCTGTTTCACCAAGTAGCTTAATTCTTCGTTTAATTTCATCTGTAATATGAGGAATAACTTGAACAGTTTTACCCAAGAAGGCTCCTTCACGTTCTTGTGTAATTACATGTTGGTAGATTCTACCGGTGGTAACATTGTTTGCTTGTGAGGTAGGAATATTAAGAAAACGCTCATAATGACCCAAATCCAAATCGGTTTCAGCCCCATCTTCTGTTACATAGCATTCGCCATGCTCGTATGGATTAAGGGTTCCAGGATCCACGTTAATGTATGGATCTAATTTTTGAATGGTAACAGAATACCCGCGGGCTTGTAATAATTTGGCCAATGAGGCGGCAATAATTCCTTTGCCCAACGACGAAGTAACTCCGCCAGTAACGAAAATATATTTTGGTGTCATAATGGTAAAAATGAAACTACACCAAAAACGGCTTTAAAATGATGGGCAAATTCACTTGCAATAGGCTATTGCAGTGATTTTTAAGAAAGAAATTTTTAAACCGTAATTGTGTATTTACGGGATACAAAAATAGTTGCTTAAGACCTGCGCGCCAAGGCAAGCAGCGTTTTGTTTTCAATAAGTTGTTCACATGCGCGCAAAATTTGCGGAATGAACAAAACTAAAAAGATTAGCTATGAATACCTGTTTGCTTAGATTTCTCTATTTACATCCCATTGCTCCATGTAATCACCAACCCTGCGCAAGAAGCTTCCGCCAAGGGAACCATCTACTACACGGTGATCATAACTCAAGCTAAGGAACATCATATGACGAATTGCAATTACATCTCCCATTGGGGTTTCTAAAACAGCAGGTTTTTTCTTAATAGAACCCGTTGCCATAATTGCCACTTGTGGTTGATTAATAATAGGTGTTCCCATAACATTGCCAAAACCACCCACATTTGTAAGGGTAAAGGTTCCACCTTGAATATCATCCGGGGCCAATTTATTTGCACGAGCTTTGTTTGCCAAACTGTTTACAGATTTGGTTAAGCCAACCAAGTTCATGTTATCGGCATCTTTAATAACGGGAACAATTAGGTTTCCGCTAGGTAAAGCAGCTGCCATTCCTATATTGATTGCTTTACGTTTGATGATATTATACCCATCAACAGTAATATTAATCATAGGAAAATCTTTGATAGCTTTTACCACACACTCAATAAACATTGGGGTAAAGGTAATTTTCTCCCCTTCACGTTTTTCGTATACTTTTTTGGCTTTGTCTCTCCAAAGCACCATATTGGTTACATCTGCTTCCACAAAAGAAGTAACATGCGGACTGGTATGTTTACTCATTACCATATGATCGGCAATAAGTTTGCGCATGCGGTCCATTTCAATTACTTCATCGCCACCATTCATGCTTACCGCAGGTTTTGCCACAGGAGCTGCGCTGCTTGGTTTTTCGGTTTGAACCGATACTGGAGCAGCGTTAATGGTTGCTGCAGGAATTGATCCTGCACCTTTATTTTGAACATGTGCTAAAATATCGCGTTTGGTAACACGACCCTCGGCACCAGTTCCAGCAATGGTTTCCAATTCTGCCATACTGATATTTTCTGTACGGGCAATATTTAAAACCAATGGACTATAAAAACGATTTCCTGAGGTAGCGCTAACTGTATTTTGTGCGGCAACAATGGTTTGTTCAACTTGTTGCACGGCTACTTTTACCTCTACAGGTGCGGCAGCTTCCACTTTAGGAGCGGCAGGTGCGCTTGCCGCAGCACCATCCAATGAAATTATGGCAATAGGTGCATTCACGGGAACAACATCACCCTCTTTGAAAAGACATTTAATCAGTTTACCAGCCTTTGGGGAAGGAACTTCAGAATCTACTTTATCGGTTGCAATTTCTAACACCGTTTCGTCGATGGCAATCATATCACCTTCATTTTTTGTCCAACGA
This sequence comes from Bacteroidota bacterium, assembly GCA_947449515.1. Lineage (GTDB taxonomy): Bacteria > Bacteroidota > Bacteroidia > UKL13-3 > UKL13-3 > B1. The sequence goes on along the minus strand of CANFSD010000037.1, from coordinate 6,462 downwards.
ATAATGGTTGCTTCTGCAATACTTTCGCCCATTTTGGGCATCACCAATTGAAATTCCGACATAGTAATTTATTTGGATAATTAATTCCTGTTTTACAATTGGTTCGAACCGAAACTTAAACCAATTGCGAGGCAAATTTATTTTAATTTAGCAATTGAAAAAACTTTTCTGCAATTACTCCCGCAACCCCTTATTTCTCAACGGATGACCATTCCAGTTGCAGGTCGACCAATTTACGGTAAATACCCGTTTGGTTTGTCATTAAGACTTCATGCGTACCCATTTCTTGCACGGTACCTTTATCTATTACAATGATTTTATCTGCATTTCTTACGGTTGACAACCTATGTGCTATAACAAAACTGGTGCGCCCTTTCATTAAATTTTCCAAGGCCTCTTGAACCAATTGCTCACTTTCAGAATCCAATGAACTGGTGGCTTCATCTAAAAGAAGGATGGCAGGGTTTTTAAGAATGGCGCGGGCTATTGCAATACGTTGGCGTTGACCACCGCTCAATTTAATTCCACGTTCGCCTACAATGGTATCATAAGCTTCTGGGAAACGTGCAATAAACTCATGTGCATTGGCTTTTTTTGCCGCCTCCATAATTTCTTCTAAGGTAGCATTTGGTTTGCCGTAGGCAATATTTTCTTGGATTGTACCGCCAAAAAGGATCACATCTTGAGGAACAAAGGCAATTTGTTTACGCAATTCTGTAAGTGCAAATTCACGGCTATCGACCCCATCAAATAGGATTTGTCCTTCACTTGGCTCATAAAACTTCAATAATAGCGAGGCAATGGTGCTTTTTCCGGCGCCACTTGGACCTACCAAGGCAACCTGCTCACCATTTTTCACTTCTAAATTGATATCTCTTAAAACTTGCACATCTTGACGTGATGGGTAGGAGAATGCCACTTTTTTGAATTGAACATTGCCTGCAATTCTGTGTTTTAACTGAATGGCTTCTTCTGTTAATTGAACTTCTTCACCGTTTTCGCGCAACAATTCACGCACTCTTTGGGTAGCGCCTAATGTTTTTTGTAATTGACTAAACATATCTGCAAAACCAGCGAAGGTACCACCCACAAAAGCAGAGAAAATAACAAACATGGTTAAATCTCCTGCGCTCAATTCACCTGTTTTAATTAAGCCTGCACCATACCACATTACAAATGCAATGGCACCAAAAACACTGAAAATCATAAAACTTACAAAAGCGCCGCGGTAGCGTGCATTTGAGATAGCAGTTTCCACTACGCTAAAAATACTTTTGCGGTAGCGTTTCATTTCATGTGCCTCGCTGGTAAAGGCTTTTACAATGGAAATACCTTGAAAAGTTTCCTGCACAATGGTGCCACTTTCGGCCAATTGATCTTGAGCTTTGCGGGACATTTTTCTGATGCGCATACCAAAAACAACCGCTACAACTGCTATGAGGGGAACTACCGAAAGCATCACAAAGGCAAGCTCTTTGGAGATCCAAAAGATAAAACTGAGTCCTATGATTAAGGTGAAAATTCCTCTTAAAAATTCGGCCAAAGTAAAGGAGATGGCATCCTGAATTTGGGATAAATCTGAACTGATTCTATTGCTTAATTCTCCCACACGTTGCTCGCTGTAAAAGCTCATTGGCATGCTAAGGAGCTTACCGTATAAGTCGGAACGCATATTTGCCAGAGACTTCTCTCCTACTTCGGTTAGCAAATAAATACGCATAAATGAAAAGATGGTTTGAACCGAAAGCTGCAAGAATAGCAGCAACAAAATGGTATTTAAACTCCATTGTACGGTTTTTAGGTCAAAACCCAAGGATGCTGCTGAACTCATGCCCGCTTGCGGCATTTGTATTTGGGAGCCAGGTGCTGCAGCATCAATCATTTTCCCTAAAAGGAAAGGGAAAATCATGGTACTAAAGGCCGAAAGGGCTATGAATATTAGGCTTAAAATAAACTTACCTCTAAAGGGTTTGATGTATGCAAAAAGCGATAATGCTTCACCTAAACTTTCTTTTGTAATCTTTGCTTTAACGGGTTCTTGTTCTAAGTTACCGTTACTATTGAAACTTCTTTTGGCCATAAATTGACTGCAAATATAAGCAGCAAGGTGGATGGCAAATATTTTTTCTTTGAAATGAAAGAAAATGACGTTGAAAATTTGGGGGCAAAGGAATTATTCGAAACGCAGGTGTTTTACTGAGTCGCCAGAATCACGCAGTTCTATTAATGAATCTATGCCAATGGCGAGGTGTTTGGCCACAAAATTATTGGTAACTGACACATCGCTTTTAGAGGTTTTTACGCCTTCTGGCACCATTGGATTATCGCTAACCAACAACAAAGCACCTTTAGGGATTTCATTTACAAAACCTGTGATAAAAATGGTGGCCGTTTCCATATCTATACCCATTGCCCGGGTTTTACGTAAGTAGGTTTTAAATTCTTCATCGTGCTCCCAAACACGCCTATTGGTAGTGTATACGGTACCTGTCCAATAATCCATTTCATGTTTTACAATGGTAGCAGACACGGCCTTTTGCAAACGAAAAGAAGGAAGTGCAGGAATTTCTTGCATGATATAATCATTGCTGGTTCCCTCGCCTCGAATGGCTGCAATTGGTAAAATTAAATCACCAATTTTTGTTGCTTTTTTTAGTCCACCACATTTACCTAAAAACAAGGCTGCTTTGGGATGCACGGCACTTAACAAATCCATACAAGTTGCTGCCATTGCGCTTCCCATGCCAAAGTTGATGATGGTGATATTATCTGCCGTGGCAGTTTGCATGGGTTTATCACGACCCAAAACTTCTACGTTAAAACGTTCGGCAAATAAGTCGACATAATTAATAAAATTAGTCATTAATATATATTCTCCGAAAGCTTCAAGTGGACGACCGGTATAGCGGGGTAGCCAATCGTTTACAATTTCTTGTTTGGTTTTCATTTTAGCAATATAATTCATTGGAGGCAGCAAGCCAAAAGCCAAATTGGTGAATTTTGTGTTAATTTATTTGCAGCTTCAAGTTTCTGCTTATTTTCGTTGCATGAAAACACAAATAGCGCTCAGCTTAAGCCTTTTATTTTGCTTGCAATTAAATGCACAAAACAAGAAAAAGATTTGTATTGCATTTTACAATCAAGAAAACCTGTTTGACACATTGGATACGCCCAATAAAAACGACGAAGAATTTTTACCTGAAGGAACTTATAAGTGGAATACAGAAAAATACACCAACAAACTAAGCAATATGGCTAAAGTAATTGGGGCAATGAACGAAGGTAAAGGGCCAGATATGCTTGGCATGTGCGAAGTTGAGACTGAAATTGCCGTAAAAGATTTATGTAAGGAATTAAGAAAAAACAAAATGGATTATGCCTATGTATGGTTTGATAGTCCGGATGAGCGTGGGATAGACAATGCCTTAATTTATAAAAAGAGTAATGTAAAGAAAATCAGTTCTAAAATGTTTACAATAGATACAGCAGGTATTGGAGGTGATAATACCAGAGGAATTGTAATGGCCGATTTTATTTTAAGTAATAATAGCCGATTGGTAATTTTGGTGAATCATTTTCCTAGCAGAAGAGAAGGCGAAAAAGAGAGTGAGTATAAGCGCATTTTTGTTGCCCAACGTTTGAAAAACATTTGCGATAGCATACAATTGCAAGACCCTACCTGTTTTGTTTTGGTGATGGGTGATTTTAATGACTATCCAGATAACACCAGTATTCGCGAGGTAATGCAAGCTGGAGCCAATATAAAAGAAACGGGCAAGTTGGCTTTTTACAATCCAATGAATCAATTATTGGCAGAAGGAAAAGGTTCTTATAAGCACAAAGGCGAATGGAATTTTTTAGACCAATTTATGTTGAACCAAAATTTGGTAAATGGCAAAGGCAGGTTAAGTTATGAGAACAATTCTGCCAATACATTTAAATTGGATTGGATGTTGGAAACAGAAGAAAAATACAAGGGAAATCCAAAACGCACTTTTGGAGGCAAGAAGTATTTAAATGGATACAGCGACCATTTACCGGTATACTTATTTTTGAATGTAAATTAATGTTTGCACTACCTACCGTTTTTACCAATACCGACGGAAGTAAAACACTTTTTCGGGAGGATATTGACGAAACATATCATTCGAGACATGGAGCCATTGCAGAAAGTTTACATGTTTTTATAAAGGAAGGTTTACATTATTTTTTAGCAAACCAAGAAGGTAAAAATATACGTATATTAGAAATTGGGTTTGGCACTGGTTTGAATGCCATGTTGAGTTATTTGGAAACCGTAAGCACAACAATAAAGATAGAATACCATAGCCTAGAAACCATTCCTCTACCCTACTCCTTGGTGCAGGATTTACAGTATGCAACCCATTGGGGCAATAATGAAGAGCAACAATTTGCCACGATGCACCAATGTAATTGGAACGAGAATATTCAAGTTAGCGAACAATTTTCTCTAAAAAAAATCAAGCAAAGTATGCTAAATTTTGAATCCAATGAGCTATATAACCTGATTTACTTTGATGCCTTTGGACCTGATAAACAAGCTGAGCTTTGGCAATTGGAAATATTTGTAAAGCTTTATTACATGATGCCAATTGGAGGTGTTTTTGTAACCTATTCTTCAAAAGGTGATGTAAGAAGAGCTTTGCAAACAGCTGGATTTAAAGTTGAAAAAATTGCGGGTCCTCCAAGAAAGCGCCATATGCTAAGGGCAATTAAATAAGTTTAAAATGGAAAACAAGAACTTTGAATTTCTAATTACTGGTGGAGGAATTGCTGGATTGATGATGGCTTTCCATTTAAGAAAAGCGGGAAAACGTTTTTTGGTTATTGACAATAAAAACGAAAAGACTTCGAGCAAGGTTGCTGCTGGAATGTTTAATCCAATTAGCGGTAAGCGCATGAGTGTAAATTGGAAAGCCGAAGAATTATTGTCGCAATTACACCAAGACTTCCAGGAAATGGAAAATTTGCTAGGAGTTAATTTCTTTGTTAACGCAAATATTCTTCAGGCCTTTGGAAATGTTAAGGAATCAAATGATTTTATGGCGCGCTTAGACTTCCCTGCCTTCAAGCAATATGTTGATGCCGATTCTACTGTTACAAGTGCTATAAAAAATGAATTTGGTTTGTTTGAGGTATTAGGTTCTGGATGGGTAAAAACAGCAGAATGGATAAATGCTTTTCAAGATTTCTTGAGCAATGAAGGACGTTTTTTACATGAACAATTTTCATGGAATGAAATGATACCTACAGGCAAAAATTGGCATTGGAAAAACTATGAATTTGAAAATATTATTTGTTGCGAAGGCTACCAATATGACCAAAACCCTTATTTCAATTGGCTGCCATTTAAACTTTGCAAGGGACAAGTTTTATTAATTGATTGCAAAGGTTTAAATGAAAAATATATTTTAAAAAGAGGTGTTTATTTGGTTCACCAATACGATAGCATTTACAAAGTTGGTGCAAGTTATGAATGGGATTTTGAGGATGCAGCACCCACAGCTATTGGAAAAGAAACATTAATTGAAAAGGTAAAACAAATGATTGACTTGCCTTTTGAGGTAATTGACCATTTGGCTGGCATACGCCCAACAACACGAGACAGAGCAGCTATTTTGGGACAACATCCTGCGATAAGCAATTTATATATTTTCAATGGTTTGGGTACTAAAGGAATGTTACAAGCACCTTTTTTGGCGGCACATTTAAGCAAGCATATTTTAAATGCAATGCCTTTACACAAAGAGATTAGTCTTCAAAGATTTCATCAATTCTACACAAGTGGGCACTAAGCAACATTGGTGTAAAAGATAATTGGGCTTGCCTTGGTTCAGCCATTAAATTGCAGCATGGAATGGACCATTGAAAAAATTAGATTAGACTTAAAATATACTTGGAAAATATCTAGGAACGCAAGTACCTTTAAAGAAAATTTCATTGTTAAATGCAGTGGAGATGGACATGAAGGAATTGGAGAGGTTGCGCCAAATATAAGGTACAATGAAACGCCAGAAAATATTTCAATAGCATTTGACACCATCAAAGAATCCTTAGTTTATTGTTCAACTGTACCTCATGAATTTGAATTATTTATGGAGAACAGTGCCATTCCCAATGCATTGAAATTTGGAATAGAAAGCGCCTTTGTGCATTGGCATTGTAAGAAAAACAAGCTTAGCCTTCAAAAATTTTTAGACATTGAAAAGCCAGAATTTGTAGCCAGTTGTTACACCTTACCTATAATGGATCCAGGAGATATTAAGGATTTCTATGAATTGCATAACTTAAGAAGGTTTAATTTCTTAAAGGTAAAAGTAAATGACGAGGCAGCATTAGACATGATGAAAGAGATTGGCAAGTTGGGAAATCATCCATTAATGATTGATGCGAATGAGGCATGGAAAGATGTTGATGTACTCATTAATTTTCTTCCTAAAT
>CANFSD010000036.1 GCA_947449515.1 Bacteroidota bacterium | reverse complement strand
CTGTTTTAAACTTATTGATTTCCCTGCTGTAACTGGGTATAAATGGTATGGTATCTTCTTTGAATTGAATCTTATTTATGGGTAAACTATCTATAGGTACACTACTTATAAAATATATACTATCTCCTATTTTTATTGGTACTTGTATTTGTATTTGAAAATCTGGATATCTAGTTTTTAACTTTGGTTTCACATAGGCAAAGTAGCTTGTATCTGTGCTTACAATTTTAAATGTTTGTACAGCAGTATCCATATGATTAGGAATAAATACAGCTATAGTGTCTATTGAATTTTTTCCAGCTATATAATTTGTATAAAATGTACTAATACCTATTGGTGTAATTGTTATATTTTTAGGTTTGTAAATAGGAAATAGAAACTTTCCTTTTTGCTTGTGAATACTATCAAGTACGGTATTTTTTGGATAGATTTCAGCTTCAATTAAATGTAGTTTTTTATAAGTACTATCTGCATAGGTTATTATTGGAAAATCTGTGAATGATATTAATTCATTCTTTTGGTATTTATTATCTGCGCTTCCATCTTTAAATCCAAATAAATAGAAAGTATCACTTGGTAAATTTTCAACTATAAAAGTCCCATCTTCCTTGCTTTTTGCAAAGTAATTGGGGTATTTTTTTGATAAGGTAGAATCAGTAAATTCAGACTTTTTATACAAGCCAACTACTATGTCTTTTTCTGGTTTATTCGTAAATGCATTTTGAACCGATCCAATTACCTGGTTTGAATCTAAATAATTTCCACTTGCAAATACATAGGAGAAATTATTCAAAACGTTTCCTTCATTTACATCAACAATAGAATTACCAAAATTGATGGTATAGGTGGTATTCTGTTCAGGTTTGCTGCGCATGAATACTATTTCTATAGTTTTTCCTACTGCTTCTATCTGTGGTTTATCCTTCAAATAGGGAGAAATAACTATCTGTGAGGGATCCTTTATTTGAATGTACTCATCGAAATGGATACTTATCTTTTCTGCTTCAAATTTTGTTGATTTGTTAGCTGGTTTACAACCAATTACCTTAGGAGCAGTTTCATCTTTTTTACCACCTGTAGGTGCTACCTGTTGGGCACATGAACCTAAAATTAAAACAAAGATTAATAAATATTTATTCAAAAAGCCCATTTTACTTGTGCTTAACGATAAACATAATACTAGAGTAATTACCTGTAAACCAAGCACTTATTATAGAAAATACACCTATTATTCCACCCTTTATGAAACCAAATTTATGTTTCTGGTGGTATTCACTTCTCATTGAAATATAGGGCGCATCAAATAACATTGCTTTCTTCTTTACAATTCTAAATCCATGCTTTTCCATTAAATATTCAAAGCTTTTTGGTGTAAAGTGAAATAAGTGTCTTGGCACATCATAACCATCCCAAAATGCTTTATAATATTTGGAATCCAGTGAATTTGAAATAGGAACAGCAATAAACATAGTTCCATTTGGCTTTAAAATGCGTTTTAAGAGCGCCATTCTCTCATCCAACCTATATACGTGTTCCATTACATGCCATTGCGTAATTACATCAAATGAGGCCTCCTTAATTGTGTTTAATTCACCCTCTGGTAATACATCAATTGCAAATTGCTTCTTCACATATTCAATAGCTTCAGGAGAAACATCTGCACCTTTAGCTTCAAAAGAGCCTTCTATGTTTACTCCATTTAAGAAATACCCTAAACCACATCCCAAGTCTAAAAGCTCACCATTTTTATGGAAGTTTTTAATAGTTTTTAATTTACTACCTATGCTAAAATTCCTTACCCAATCGTAAATTTTATAAGTAACACCCAACTCAGATTTATCATTTCCAGAGTGAGAAATATAATTATTGGATTGGTAATATTTACCTACCTCTTCTTCTTTGGGCCTTACAGAAGTAAATTGTAAGCTACAATTTTTACAAGCAACAATTGGAAAATTTTCTCCGCTTGCTACATAATCTTTACATTCAAATAAGTCGATAAATTCTGTTTGCTTACAAACAGGGCATTGTTCAATTTTTTCCACGTTGCAAAATAAAGAAATTATCTACCTAAATGCACCATCAGAATAGAAACATCTGAAGGAGATATGCCACTAATTCTAGAAGCTTGTCCTAAGGTAGCTGGTCGTTGTTTAATTAATTTTTCTCTAGCCTCAATTGAAATAGATTTTACCTGATGGTAATCAAAATCTTCGCGTATTTTAAAATCTTCCAATCTTTCCATTTTATCAACCAATTGTTTTTCCTTCTCTAAATAGCCTTCATATTTAATTTGAACTTCTGCTTGCAAGATGGTTTCTTTAGGAATATCAGAGGCAAATGCATGTAGGGTTGGCAATTCATTAACCATGTCTATCAAACCTATTTGCGGTCGGCCTAACAATTGATTTAGTTTATAATTTTGTGGAATTGTGCTGGTGTCAAATTTAGTTAGGAATGGATTTGCCTCGCTTGGTGTTACAGAAGTCTTAGTTAAGAAGTTAATTAGAGATTGGGTATCAGCTATTTTCTTCCCTACAGCCAACAACCTTTCCTCAGATGCCAAACCAAGTTTAGCAGATTTCTCAGTTAACCTTACATCGGCATTGTCTTGTCTTAAAACCAATCTGTATTCGGCCCTAGACGTAAACATCCTATAGGGTTCATCAGTTCCTTTATTTACTAAATCATCAATTAGAACACCTATATATGCCTCCGACCTTGATAAAATAAATGGATCTTTCTCATTGATTTTTAAATGTGCGTTGATACCCGCCATTAATCCTTGACAGGCTGCCTCTTCATAACCTGTGGTACCATTAATTTGACCAGCGAAAAAGAGACCAGAAACTAGCTGAGTTTCTAAGCTTAGTTTTAGTTGTGTTGGTGGGAAATAGTCGTATTCAATTGCATACCCTGGTCTAAACATTTTTGCATTTTCAAATCCAGGTATAAGTTTTAATGCTTTGTATTGTACCTCTTCTGGAAGACTTGTTGAAAACCCATTCACATAAATTTCTACTGTATTCCAACCTTCTGGTTCTACAAAGATTTGGTGCCTATCTCGTTCTGCAAACCGGTTAATTTTATCTTCAATAGATGGGCAATACCTCGGACCCAATCCCTGAATTCTACCTGCGTACATAGGTGAATCATCAAAACCAGTTTTCAGCACATCGTGTACTTCCTGATTGGTATAGGTTATCCAGCATGAGCGCTGTAATGACGCGGCTTTAGTAATATTGGAATAGGAAAATTTTTCGGGTTCATTGTCCCCTTTTTGCTCCTCCATTTTGGAATAATCTAAGGACCTACCATCTATCCTTGGGGGCGTTCCAGTTTTCATTCTACCCGAAACAAATCCCATTTTAACCAAGCTTTCAGTAACCCCCTTTGCCGAAGATTCACTAATTCTTCCACCGCCAAACTGCTTTTTACCAATGTGAATGATACCATTTAAAAATGTGCCACTTGTTACAATAACCGATTTCCCAAATATGGTATGACCCATACTTGTAACCACTCCCGTTATTTGTCCGCCTTCACTTAACAGTTCATTTACTGAGTCTTGCCAGAAATCTACATTTTTACATTGTTCCAAATGTTCTCTCCAATATTGGCTAAATAACATCCTGTCATTTTGGGTACGTGGACTCCACATTGCGGGACCCTTTGACCTATTGAGCATTCTAAACTGTATAGTGGACATATCTGAAATTATGCCAGAGTACCCCCCTATAGCATCTATTTCTCTTACAATTTGACCTTTTGCTATTCCCCCCATTGCAGGGTTGCAGCTCATTTGCGCAATCTTATTCATGTCCATTGTAATAAGCAGAACACTCGAACCTAAATTACTAGCTGCTGCTGCGGCCTCACATCCAGCATGGCCAGCACCCACCACAATAACATCATATTTTTTAAACATAACTTTTATTTTATTCTATAGTTTTCACGTGAAACATGGCATTAATATTGGGCTAAATATTTAGCTTCTTTGGCCCGCATTTCAATAATTTCCTTTTTTGATTTGTCTCCATAGCCTAACAAGTGAAGTAGGCCATGCACCATTACACGCAATAATTCTTCCTCAAACATAACACCATTCAACTTTGCATTATCTTTAATCCTGTCTATGCTCAAATATAAATCACCTTCAATAAATCCTTTCCTGTCGCTTAGGTCAAAGGTTATAATATCTGTATAGTAGTTGTGTCCTAGGTGGTCTATATTTACTTGTAGTAAATAATCGTCGGAGCAGAGGTTATAGGACAGGCTTTCAATTTGAGCCTTTTCATGCACTGCAACCAAGTTTAGCCATAAGGCCACTTTTTCTTTATTGAACCTGGGCCTTTTATTGATGTTATTAAAATTTATATTATTATTCAAGAACTGTGATATTGCCATGTATTTCAATTAATTTGTCTCCTTGGTAAACCTTAGCCATAAAGAAATATACCCCTGCTGGAACAAACTCCCCTGCATTGTTTTTTCCATTCCAACCATTGATTAGATTATCTGTGCTATATTCTAATTGTCCCCAACGATTGAATATTTGAAAATTTGTTTTACTTAGATCTATGCCAGAACCCTTAAAGTTAAATATTTTATTAATGCCGTAAACACTTATTGCATTGGGGTAATAAATATTTCCTGTTTTTATATAACACGCAATATTACTCTTTGAAATGCCATTGCCACCATTTTCTAAAGCCTCAACGTAATAACAATTTACTGCTTGATCTAATTCTGGTTCTGAATAAAAGCTGTCAATAGTGGTATTTGCCAATGCCATGAAATTTACGGCTTCGTTAATGGTATTTCCTGAAGCTCTGTATATTACGTAAAATTTGATCCCCGCGTTCCACGTGAAATACCTTTCCCAGTTTAATTCAATATTTGAATTTTGCCCAAATAAACTTAGAACAATATTGTTTGATTGTGCACTTGAATCGGTGCTAATTCCACAAACATTTTTACTTATGATATAATAATTGTGTTTAGTTTTTATATCTGACAATACATCTTCATAAGTGTTTTCATTTGCACCTAACGCATATAAGAACACTGGTGATTCATTTGGTTGTACCCTAAATAGGTCTATTCCGCCGTAGTCACTTATTGTGTTTCTTTTTATTTGTATTTCTATTTTGTTGTTTGAATTAATCCCAACTTGTTTGATTAATGTATTTTGTGGGCTATTGGTTTTACCAGCATAAAGGGAATAGCAAGCATTAGAACTCGCTGTTATTTTTTTGTTTGCATCAAGTTTTTCTGCCCGAATAAAATACTGATAAAAATTGTTTTTGGAAATATTTTTGTCTGTGTACGATTGTATACTTGGGTTTAAACTATCAATAAGTGCATAAGCGCCCATGTTGATTTTTTTAAATAAAAACAATTTTTTGGTATTCCATCCTATATAGTTTGTCCAGGACAAACTCACCTCGTTTTTACAAGTATCAATAGAACCTTTTAACCATATTGTTTTGTGTAGATAATTACCATAATCTTTTCTATTATCACAGCTGTCTGCACTTGTAATATCATAGCTTAGGGCTTTGTTACGGGGGTCGTTAGGACTGTTATCAATAAAGAATGTGTCTTTATAATTCTCTGCCAATCTTGGATCTGGTCTATCGTAATTATAAAGGTAATAAGAGCTAAAATCGGGCGTCTTATTAGATGTCCAACCTAAGTATATTTGGTTTGTTAATGGGTCTACGCTTACTGAATCTAAAATACTTGAATCTGGTTTGATATCATCAATTGCCAATGTGTCTGAAAAAAACGTATTTGTGTCTGTTCCGCACAAACGCTGGTAGCTTATATAATAGCGCCAATCCTTTGTACTAGGAACATTTGCGTTAATATGGCTATAGTTTTTTTGGTTATATGTAATGCTAGAATCTATGCCAAAATATGCCTGGCCAATTGCATCTCTACCATATATTTTTAGGGTATTTAGCAGCATGCAAGTATCTGGGTAAATCTGCCAATTTATATTGTTGTTGTTACCACCATTACACACCCTTACCAGCTTAATTTTTTGTCCAAAAGATGGCAAGGACAACAAAAGGATTAATATGACTAAGAAACCTTTTTTCACTTTTTCCCAACTATCATTTCAACGATGTTTTCTTCTGCAAAGTATTTTTGTGCCAGCGCTTGTAACTCCTCTGCCCCAACGCTATTTAGAATTTTTACAAAATCTGGGTAATAACTAGCAGGTAATTCATAGTCAATCATAATTTTTAGGCGATCTGCTAAAGAGAATGGGCCATCCAAACTTCGTAGAAAGGAGCCTAAATAATAATTTCTTGCTGTTTCTATTTCCTCTTTTGGAATTGGTTCGGAACAAATACGGTGCAATTCTTTGTAAATTTCATTTATACCACTCTCTCTATTTTTTGAATTAATATCAGAGTCTATATACCAAACTGATGTTTCTTTGAAAGGCTCCAAAACAGAATAAATGCCATAGGTTAAGCCCTTGTCTTCTCTAATATTTTTCATTAAGCGCGAACCAAAATAGCCGCCAAATATTAGGTTTAAGAACTGCAGTTTTCTGAAGTCTTCATGCGTTCTTAGGATACTTATTTTCCCAATTCTAATAGCCGATTGAACTGAGTCGTTTTTCTCTAAAAAATGTTTCCCGAAATTGCTAATTGGACTAGAGATAATTTCACTGGTATTTTGGGCTTTTGTAAATGGAAGATCAGCAACAGCATCTGTGAGGGCATTGTAAGTTTGATCGCTGAAACAACCCGAGAGCATTAAGTATTTAAGTCCACCTAGGTATTGTGTTTTGTGAAAAACTTCTAAGCTGTTTCTATCTAAAGCATTGATGTTTTCCTTTGAAGAAAATGCTGCATATGGGTGGCTTTCTCCTAAGAGATTTTGGTAGAAGTTTTTTCTACATAAATAGCTGTTCTTCTTTTCGTTTACACTTAATTTTTGAAGACTATTTTTCTTTTGAATATCTAATTCTTTTGCCGGAAATATTGATGCAATGAGCGCCTCTAAAAAGAGTGGCAAGCAATTTTCGAAATGCTTATCTAGGCAATAAAGACTTGCCACAGCATCATCTGCATTGCAACGGGTTTGAAAATATGAGCCATAAAAGTCTAAGGACTCAGCTAGTGAAAGTGCATTTCTTTTGCTGGTACCTTCGCTAAGCATACTGGCCGTAAAGGCTGCTTCAGCATTTCTTAACTGCCGAACCAATCCTGCATCGAAAATAAAGTCGAGGCGGAGCACTGGTTGTACGCCTGCTTTAAGGGCATAAATATTGAATCCATTGCTGGTTTCTCTTGTTTCAAAAGCTGGAAAATACAGCTTATCAACTAAGTGAAATTCGGGGGCTACATTTCTATTTAAGCTCATGATTTGGCGTGGTAATAAAGGGTGGAGCAATTGTTTTCAATAAGCATGTTTTTAGCCACTTCTTGAAGCATTTCAGGGGTAACGTTAAGGTAGTGGCCTATTTCTGTATTGACAAGCTCTATATCGCCTAGAAACTCCGCGAAGGCCAATTTCATTGCCCTATTCAACACATTCATATCACCAAAACACACGTTAGTTTCGGTTTTATTGATAACCTTGGTTAGTTCATTTTCGGAGATTAAATTGTTTTTTAGAAATTCTATTTCTTCTAAAATTGCCGCTTCTGCGGTTTCAAAATCCACCCCCTTCATAAGTTTACCTTCAATTAGAAATAATCCTGGATCTGCATCTCCGCTGATATAGGTATCTAGTTCGCTAAATAGGCGTTTTTCTTTAACCAAGCGGTTAAAAAATCTTGCAGATTTCCCAGAACCTAAAATATCGGAAAGGAGGTCGCATGCATAGTAATCTGGATCTAGGCGCCCACCCATATGGTATGCTTTTACAATTAAATCGAGCGGCACATCATTGTAAATGTGTTCTTTGCGGGGATCTGTCTGTTTCGGCTCTTTTTCAAGTGGCGCAATAATGGTATTTCTTTTTTCAATTGGAGCAAACCATTTATTTACCAGGCGCTTAGTTTCCTCAAAACTCACATTTCCAGCAACCACTAAAATGGCATTATTGGGCGCATAAAAATTGAAAAAGAATTCTTTCACCTGTTCAAGGTTTGCGGCCTCAATATGTCCAATTTCTTTACCTATGGTTGCCCAGGTGTAGGGGTGTTTTTGGTAGGCAAGGGGCAATATTTTAAGCCAAATATCACCATAAGGTTGATTTAGATAGCGCTCCTTAAATTCTTCAATTACTACGTTTTTCTGAACATCTAAACTTTTTTGGTTAAAGTCGAGGCTGAGCATTCTATCGCTGTCAAGCCAAAACCCGGTTTCAATATTGTTTGCAGGCAGGGTTACGTAGTAGTTTGTGATGTCGTTGCTGGTAAACGCATTGCTTTCTCCGCCGGCATCTTGAAGTTCGGTATCAAATTCTTTGACATGTTTTGATCCACCAAACATTAGGTGCTCAAAAAGGTGGGCGAAGCCAGTTTTATTAGGGTCTTCATTTCTGGAACCAACCCTGTAAAGGAGGTTCAGCGCACAAATTTGTGTGGCATCGTCGAAATGATGAATGACAGTTAAGCCATTTTCAAGGGTGAACTTTTGATATTGGATCAATGCTGTAGGTATTGTTAGGCACAAAGATAGGCGCTTCAACAGGGCCTTTTATTGCCCGCACTTCACAACATTGAACGATAAAATGTGAATTGTATGGCTTAAACCTCACCTTCCCATTTAGCCACAACGTATGTTGCTAAACAATTTCCTATAACATTAACAGTTGTTCTACCCATATCCATTAAGGCGTCAACAGCTAAAATAGCAAAGGCCTTGGTTGGGTCGAGGCCAAGAGACGCAACAGTGCTTACCAAAATTAAAAATGAAGCACCCCTAACACCCGCAACCCCTTTGCTGGTAAGCATAAGAATTAGGCACATTTGAATTTGTTGTCCAATACTTAAATCAATTCCCGAAGCTTGGGCAATAAACACAGAAGCCAAAGAAAGGTATAAGGTGGTGCCATCAAGGTTAAAACTATAGCCAGTTGGCAATACAAATGCAACAACTTTTCTGGGAATGCCCATCTCCTCTAGGCGCTCCATTGCTTTTGGGAGGGCTGCTTCAGAGCTTGCAGTAGCAAAAGCAATGGAAACAGGTTCGGAAATAGCGTTTAGGAAGCGTTTAAAAGGGAGTTTTACCAAGAAACCTATAGGAACAAGCACGAGTGCGACAAATGCGAATAAGGCGCCGTAAAGCGTTCCTACGAGCATTAATAAACTACCGATTACCCCCATACCTAAACTAGCAACAGAATAGGCCATTGCACCCCCAACCGCAAATGGGGCAAACAGCATAACCATATTGGTAAATTTAAACATTACCTCACTTAAACCCTCTGAAAACAAGAGAACTGCAGCCTTTTTTTCTTGGTTTTTCACCAGAGCCAAACCAATTCCAAATAAAATACTGAACACTACAACTTGGAGAATTTGGTTGTCAGAAACGGCTTTTGCAATGTTTTCTGGAAAAATATCTAGGATAACATCATGACTTTGTTTTTGCGAAAGAAGTGTTTGTGCGCGTTCTATTTGTGCATTTTGTGCATGCAATTCTGTTCCTTCACCAGCCCTTGAAAGGTTAATGGCTACTAGGCCGATGAAGAGTGCGACAGTGGTTACTAATTCGAAATAAACAATAGATTTTATTCCCATTCTACCAACCTGTTTGATATTGGAGTGACCTGCAATGCCAACCACCAAAGTACTAAATAATAAAGGCGCTATAATGGTTTTAATTAAACGCAGGAAAATATCGCTAAGCACTTTAAGGTTTAGGGCTATAGTTGGAAAGTCTGTTCCTATGGAGACCCCCAGGAACATGGCAATTAAAATCCACACTGTTAAATTGCGCTTGAGGTAGGCGTAGCCTATAGAAAGACCGAGTGCGACCCAACGCAACAATACCAATAAATTTAGCGTTAATATATCATTGCTATCACCCAAGGAATTGTTTTGGATATTTATTTGAAACCAGGCATGATTTGCCATAAAATACAAAGCACAAAATAAACCAAGGGCTGTAAGAGAGGCAATTAATAATCTTTTTGAAGTCATCATTCCTCAAACGTACGAAGTAAAAAACGAAAAAAGAAAATTGTAATTAAACCTTCTTATCCTAACTTGCATCATAGAGCTATAAACTAAACTAAAACAATATGAAGAAAGTATTAATGTGGGGAACAATGGCCCTTATGGCGGTAAGTCTGCTATTTACCAGTTGTAAAAGATCTTCTGATACTGATACCGATACCAGCTCAGCTGAAGATCAAAGCCAAGGAGAAATGGTTTATGACCAAGTTTACAAGCAAGTTGACGAGTCTGCAAATACTAAAGGATTGCAAAAAGGCGGCTATCCTGTAATAACAATTGATTCTGCAGTAACACCCAAAACAATGCGTATTTATTATGGCGATAGCAATTATTTATGCAATGATGGTAGCTATAGGCGTGGAACTATTTTGGTTTCATGGACAGGAAGATACAGGGCGCAAGGAACCATTATAAGCATTGGCTTTTCTGATTTTTACCAAAACGACAATAAGGTGGAGGGAACCAAAACGGTTACCAATAATGGCAGAAATGCTGCTGGTTTGTTAAGTTTTTCAATTGTGGTAAATGGCAAAATTACCTGTGTAGATGGTCGCACACATACTTGGAATAGCAACAGAACACGCACTTGGATTAGCGGTGAAACGACTTTGATTAGCAGCGACGACGTGTATGAAATTAGCGGAACCACCAATGGTGTGAATAGAAATGGCCTTTCTTACAATGCAACAATTACCAAAAACCTAAAGGTAGATTTAAGCTGTGAGTGGCGCATTACTAGTGGAATTATTGAAATTACACCGGCAGGAAAATCAATGCGTTCAATTGATTTTGGAAATGGCGCTTGTGATAAACTTATTACTGTTAGCATGAATGGTAAAAGTAAAACCATAGAAAGAAGAAAATAATATTTTCTTTAAGATTTAATAAGCGGCACATTAGGCAAATAGCCCTAGTGTGCCGCTTTCTTTTTGTGGATAAATAGGATAAATGCTTAAATAATAGCTATCTTTGTAGGCTATTAATTCACATAATGCAACAAGTGCAGCCCTATTAATGGCAAACATTATCAGGTTTATAGGGCAAGGTGGAGGTAGAAAAGTAAGAGAGTAAATGAAAAGAGAAAATTCGGGAAACAGGTCGGGAAGACCAAGTTCGGGTGCGCCAAGAAAAAGCGCTAGTCCAAGAGGTGGCAGTGGATCTGCACCTAGAAAGAGAACAAGTAGTAGTACGGGAGGAGGATTTGCAAGAAGCAAAGATGCTGGAGAAGGTCGTTTTGAAAAGAAACCAAGGCCAAGTTCATCGAGCAGGCCATATACACGTAAAAGCGACGATAGTTCATTTGAAAGAAAACCCAGAACAGGCGGTTCTTTTTCAAAAGAAGGGTCGAGCAGACCTTATGCAAGAAAATCTGAAGGTGGATCATTTGATAAAAAACCAAGGACAGGTGGATCTTTTTCAAAAGAGGGTTCTAGTAGTAGACCTTATGCGCGTAAAAGCGACGATAGTTCATTTGAAAGAAAGCCTAGAGCCAGCGGTTCTTTTGACAAAAAACCTAGAATAGGAGGTTCATTTTCAAAGGATGGTTCAGGTAAATCGTATATCCGTAAAGGTGATGATAGCGCGTTTGAAAGAAAGCCTAGAACAGGTTCCTCTTTTCAAAAAGATAGCAAGCCTTTTGCCAGAAAATCGAACGACAGACCAGCTGCGGGAAAAGACAAGAAATATGGTGGAGCTGGAAGTTTTAAGGAAAGAAAAGAAATGAAAAGCATCCGCGATATAAACGCGGAGGAAACCAGTCCAAGAGGCAGATACGATAAGAGAAACGAGGGTGACAGTTACAGTGCTGGAAAAGGGAAATTCACAAAAAAATCGGAATTAAAAGGATTTAAACCACGCAGCAGTGGCTCTGGTTCTGATGATGATTTTAGGTTTAAACCACCAGGATCTAGAGGTAAAAGCATTGATTTGGGCAACAAACCAGAATTTGTTTCTAAGTCTAAATCTCAATCAAAAGAAAGAGTTACAGAAGATGCCCTAAGTGTAGGCGAAGCTGTAAGGTTAAACCGATTCATTTCAAATGCGGGTGTTTGCTCAAGAAGAGAGGCAGATGAATTGATAGGTGCAGGTTTGGTGAGCATCAATGGAACGGTTGTAACAGAGTTGGGCAGCAAAGT
>CANFSD010000035.1 GCA_947449515.1 Bacteroidota bacterium | reverse complement strand
TCTTTTTCTTCACTGCCCAATAAGCCATTGTCGCCTGCATGTGGGTTCAACCCTAATACGGCAATTCTTGGCTTAACAATGCCAAAGTCTTGTTTAAGGCTGGTATTTAAAAGCTTTATTTTTTTGTAAATCAATTCAATGCTTAGTGCACCGGCTACCTCTTTTACTGGCATATGTCCTGTAACCAACGCCATTTTAAGCTCATCTGCCGTTAGCACCATTAAATGGTCCGAACCGGCCTGTTGCGCCAAATATTCTGTATGTCCTTTGAAATTTGGACTGCTGGCACTTACCGTATTTTTGTTAAGTGGGGCTGTAACAATGGCATGTAATTTACCTGCAACGGCGTCTTTGGTTGCGGCTTCTAATGCCTTGAAGGCATATTTTCCTGCTAATTCACTGGCCTCTCCGGGTTTAATTTCTGTTTCTTCTTCCCAACAAACCAAAATATTAGAGCGTTTAGGGTTCAGTTGATCCAAACTCTTAATAATGTTCAATTGGAAGTCGTGTAGGCCAATAATTTTTTTCCAAAAGGAAATGATTTTGGGCGAACCATAAACCACCGGAATGCAATAATCATTGATGCGGTGGTCCACCAAAGTTTTAATAATTACTTCAGGGGCAATACTGTTCATATCGCCCATGGTTATACCTATTATTGGTAATTTGCTCATTTTACGAATCCTAATTTAAAGCAATATTACTTGCTCAATTGTTTTACAAAATCAAAAATCAATCTCACACCTACCCCTGTACCATGTTTTCCACGGTATTGGTCGGCACTATTTAAAAAGGCTGGCCCGGCAATGTCAAAATGCATCCAAGGGTAATCGGTGAATTTTTCTAAAAATTTGCCTGCAGTAATTGCTCCGCCAACCGGCCCCCCAATATTTTTCATATCTGCTAAATCACTATGGATAAGTTTGGCGTAATCATCCCAGAAAGGAAATTCTACCAATCTTTCATGGGTGTTTTCGCCTGAAACCTTGAGTTGATTTTTAGTTTTCTCATCGGCAGTTCCCATACAAACGGTTCCAAAAGAACCAATGGCCGCTGCAGCTGCACCTGTGAGTGTGGCAAAATCTAAAACCAAAGAAGGTTGGTATTTTTTTGCATATGCCAAGGCATCGCCCAATAACATTCTACCCTCTGCATCTGTATTTAGTACCTCCACGGTTTGCCCGTCGTACATGGTAACCACATCTCCTGGCGTATAGGCATTTTCTCCTGGTCTGTTATCTGTAGACGGCACCAAGGCAATAACATGGTAAGGTAATTTTGCCAATGAAATTGCGGAAATAGCGGCAACCACTGCTGCGGCACCTGCCATATCACATTTCATAGTATCCATTGAATTTGGGGTAGGTTTTAAACTCAAACCTCCTGTATCATAAACAACCCCTTTGCCCACCAATACTAAAGGTTTTTTGTTTTTAGCATTTTTAGGTTTGTGTTCTAAAATGCTAAAGGTTGGAGGCGTTTTACTTCCTTTATTAACGGCTAACAATCCGCCCATTTTTAGGGCTTCAATTTGTTTTTTATTTAGCACCTCGCATTTTAAGCCACTCTTGATGGCTAGTAATTTTATTTCTTTAGCAAAAACTACTGCATCTAAATAAGATTGCGGCTCGTTTACCCATGTTCTTGCATGGTAAACGGCATTTACCAATATTTGAAGTTCTGCCACTTCTTTTTTTGTTTTTGCCTCATTGTGTAAGGCAATTTTTTGCAAAGAATGGGCGTTCTTTTTATCTGATTTGTATTTTAAAAACTGGTAATTACTCAAGGCAATTCCCTCTGCTAAAGCAATGCTATGGGGCAATTCAATTTTTGCATTTAAAAACACGGAATTGTATTGGTGTGCATTTAAAGCAATACAAACCTTATGGCCCAATATCCTGCATTCTTCTAATACTGCAGCGTTCGATTTTTTTGCCCAAGTATCGTTAAACTGAATAAAACTCAATTTGTTCAATTGGTTTAATAACACATAATTTTCGCCTGCTTTTTCCTTCTTTTGGATATAGTCAATTTCAGTTTTTGTAAAACCCAAATTGGCTAATTTGTCTTTCTTTGAAAGTATAAAAACTTCTGATTGGCTAAGTTCTGCCTTTGCTTGTGTAATAATCTGAATGCTCATGGTAATACTGCTACGCTTTATATAAGGAGGCAAATGCTTCCAATTGGCAATATTAAGGTTTTAATTCTCAATTTCCATTTAAAGAAGCAGATCATAAAATACCGCTAATTTTGATTTTTACTTCAATTTTTAAAGCAAATACCTTCTATTTGCATAAGATGATACAAGCAGTAAAAGCTAAGAAACACTTAGGCCAGCATTTTTTAAAGGACACCAATATTGCAGGAAATATTGTGACAGCCCTTAGTTCCGTTTACCCAAACGGTGCAATTTTAGAGGTTGGTCCGGGCATGGGTGTGCTAACGCAATACCTTTTAGAGCTTGGTTCAAATACCACATGGGCGGCAGAGGTTGATGCAGAATCTATTCAATATTTGAGTACAACTTATCCGCAGATAAAGGAGCGATTAATTTTCGAGAGTTTTTTAGACCTCAATTTAAGTGAGCGCTTTCCATCATCTGTTGCCATTATTGGTAATTTTCCTTACAATATTTCTTCTCAAATTGTATTTCAAATTTTAGACCATAAAAAACATGTTCCATTTATGGTGGGCATGTTTCAAAAAGAAGTTGCAGAGCGCATTGGCGCTAAACCTGGAGGTAAGGAGTATGGTATTATTTCTGTAATTACCCAAGCCTATTATTCAGTTGAATATTTGTTTACGGTTAATGAAGATGTATTTATACCACCACCTAAAGTAAAATCTGGGGTAATACGCATGACACGCCGCGCAACAGAATTGCCTTGCGACGAAGTTTTATTCAAAAAGATTATTAAAACAGCTTTTAACCAAAGAAGGAAGAAATTGAGAAATGCCATTGCCGTTTTTGGTTTAAGCGATGAAGAACTGGGTAAATATGCCACCCAGCGTGCAGAGGAATTGAGCGTGGAAGATTATTTTGCCCTAACCCATTTAATTGCTGCAAAAAAATAATGGAAAAACTACATGTAGACAATGCCCTCATTAAACAATTTCGTGCTTGGTTCGAACAACCAGATGGCGAAACTTTGCGTGTGCAATTGCTACAAATGTATCCGCAAGACATTGCCGCTGTAATTGATCGTTTGAAAAATGATGAGGCACGGTTGGTAATGAACGCACTGCACAAAGAAGTGGTGGTAAAAGTTTTGGTAGAGATGGATGAGGAGGCAAGAGAGAGTTTTCTATCTGCTTACAGTCCTTATGAAATTGCCAATGAATTTATTGAAAATATGGACAGTGATGATGCCACCTATGTGCTCAATCATTTTCCTAATAATGTTAAAGAGGAAGTAATTTCTCAACTGCAAGATTTAGAATATGCCAGTAGTTTATTAGACCTTATAAGTTACGAAGAAGAAACTGCGGGAAGCTTGATGGCAGTGGAGTTGGTAAAGGTTAATCAAAATTGGACAGTAGCGCAATGTATTGAAGAAATACGCTTGCAAGCAGAAAATGTTGATACCATTTTTGTGGTATATGTAGTGGATGAATTGGAGCGTTTGTTAGGGTTTATTACCTTGAAAAATTTAATTCTTTCTGCGCCAGAAAAATCAATCACAGATGTTTTCAACAAGGAGGTAATTTCTGTGCCAACTTCGGCACATATGGAGGAAGTTGCAAATATTACAAAGAAGTACGACCTGGTTGCTATTCCGGTGGTTGATCCATTGGGAAGGTTGGTTGGAAGAATTACCATTGATGATGTGGTAGACTTAATAAAAGAAGAGGCTGATGAGGATTACCAATTAATGAGTGGTATTACCGAGGATGTTGATTCTACAGATAAGGTTTGGATTTTATCACGTGCACGTTTGCCTTGGTTGCTAATTGGATTGCTTGGGGGTATTGCCAGTTCTAGAATCTTGGGTGTTTATGAAAACCAAATAATGATTCATCCTGAAATGGCTTTTTTTATTCCGCTTATTGCCGCAATGGGTGGTAATGTTGGGGTACAATCTTCTGCTATTGTGGTGCAAGGTTTGGCAAACGATACTTTGGGCACCTTAAATATTGGTCAGAAAATATTGAAAGAAATTCGGGTAGCATTGCTCAATGGAATTATTTGCTCTGCATTTATTTTAGCGTATAATATTTCATTTAACCATTCCTATGAATTGGCGGTTACGGTAAGTATTGCTTTGCTTACTGTAATTATTTTCGCTTCGGTTTTTGGTACTTTTATTCCCTTATTTTTAAACCGATTAAAGATTGACCCGGCCATTGCAACAGGTCCATTTATTACTACCAGCAATGATTTGTTGGGCATTGTTATATACTTTTCTATTGGTCGGCTTTTATATACTTTATAACTTGGTGCAACCAATTTGTAATAAATAATTACTAATAAAATGTTAGGTAAGATAAATAGTTGGATGGCAGGTATGAATGTCTTAATTGTAGACGACGTGCACGGATGCTTGCCAGAAGGCTTGAGTGAAGTTGGATGTAACGTTCTTTATTTACCGGATGCAAATAGGGGAGAAATAATTGCAAATATACCAGGCAAACAAATTCTAGTAATTAGAACCAAAACCAATGTGGATGCTGAGCTTATAAATGCAGGCCAAGATTTAAAAATTATTGCACGTGCAGGAGCAGGCTTAGACAATATAGATTTAGCGTTTGCAGGAACAAGAAATATTGTTTGTATAAATGCTGGAGAGGCCAATGCAGATGCGGTTGGAGAGCATGCCCTGGGGATGCTTTTGATGCTTAAAAATAATTTGGCCAGGGCGTATTTTCAAGTAAAGGAAAAGTTGTGGTTAAGGGAGGCAAACAGGGGTATTGAAATTGCAGGAAAAACCATTGCCATCATTGGTTATGGAAATACGGGAAAAGCCTTTGCCGAGAAACTTTCTGGATTGGGAATGCAAGTTCTTGCTTACGACAAATATTTAAAAGGTTTTGGATCGAAAAAAGTGAAAGAAAGCAATTGGGACGAGATTTATGAGATGGCAGATATTCTTTCCTTTCATGTGCCTTTGACAGATGAAACCAAGCATTATTTGGATCGAACCAAAATTGCCCTATTCAAAAAAGATTTTACCCTTTTGAATTTAAGCAGGGGAAAAGTAGTTCAAACAAGCGCATTGATTGAAGCCTTAAAATCAGGAAAAATTAATTCTTGTGCCTTGGATGTGCTCGAAAATGAGGATTTGAAAAACCTAAATCCTACCGAATTGGAAGCATTTAATTATTTGTCCCAAAACGAAAAAGTGATACTTACTCCTCATATTGGGGGGTGGACCCAAGAAAGTTATCAGAAAATTTCCAACGTATTATTGGGTAAGTTGCTCACTTTTAGCTAAAAATATCCCCGAAAGGCATCCGTCCGTAAATAGATATTGTTATTTTCAATATAACTACTTTATTTTACCGCTCTTAAATAATTGTTTCTAAATAGTAAATTCTATGTCAATGAAGAAAATATACATTTTGCTCGCGGTTCTTTTTGGCCTCCAATTTGCCCTTTATGCCCAATCGGGTATGGGTACCATTCGTGGTACGGTAAAAGATGGCAAAACCAAAAAACCAATGGATTTTGTGAGTATCACCGTTAAGTTAAATGGTGTGGTAAAAGGTACCGCCAAAACAGATGATGATGGTGGTTTTATTGTGAAAACCTTGCAACCAGGTGAATACGATTTGTATGCTACCTACGTGGGTTATAACAATGCAGTAATTGAAAACATTACTGTTGAGCCAGAGGGCGACCGTTTTGTAAACTTCAGCATGGAACCATCTGAAGGAAACATTTACAGAGAGGTAAAAGTTACCTTTAAGAAGCAATTGGTTGATCCAGGAGGGGTAAAAGGGGATGTAAAAACCACCAAAGAAATTTTGGCATTGGGTACGCGTTCTGTGAACTCTATTGCGGGTACTACTTTAGGGGTTGATACCCGTGGTGGTAGCACGCCTAACTTCCGTGGAGCACGTGCCGATGGTACCGCTTACTATATTGATGGTGTGCGCGTTAACGCAGGTGCTGCTAGTATTCCTGCCAATGCAATTGACCAAATTCAAGTTATTACAGGTGGTACGCCAGCACAATATGGCGACTTTGTGGGTGGTGCAATTAGTATTACTACCAAAGCCCCAACCAAGAATTTTAACCGTGGTTTTGAAATTACTTCTGCTTCGCCATTCACTGGTTATTTAGATAATAGCCAATACAATAACTTTCAAGGTTTTGTTTCTGGTCCTATTAAAACTATTAACAAAGGAAGAGGAAACGAAGAGCGTGTAATCTTAGGCTTCTTGATTTCTGGAGATATTACTTATTCTAAAAATTTATCAGCTGTAGATTTATATAGAGTGAAAGCTGATAAAATGAAGCAAATTGAAACAACTCCATTGGTGCCAGGTGCATTGGGAACCTTATTTCCTGCAGCAGAGTACATTACTAAAAATGATTTAGAAAAGATATCGGTTCGTCAAAATGTTTATTCTACAAGTGCCAATATCAATGGTAACTTTAACTTCCAACCAACCAGTAATATCAATGTGCGTTTGGGTTACTATGGCAACTATAACCAAGGTTTAGGTTGGAACTCTTATAATTCTTTATTGAACTCTGATAAAAATGGTTTTTCAAGAGGTTATACTGTTAGAACCTATTTACAATTTACCCAAACTTTTAAAAACGATAAAAAAGATGAAGATGGTGCTGCTAAAAAGCAAGCTTCTTCTATTAGCAATGCTTATTACAGTGTTCGTTTATCTTATGAAAGAGGTTATGGCGAATCTATGGATGCCGATTTTGGCAAAAACTATTTCGACTATGGTTACGTTGGTAAATTTACTACCTACTCAGCTCCAAACTACTCACGTATTATCAAAGGTATCAACGATAAGCCAGATTCATTTAATGTAAATGGCAACGCTATTTATCTTACAGACTACTACCGTCATACCGGTTTCAGAGATACCTTATATACTTTTGAGCAAGACAAAAACTTTAATGAAGTAAGAGGTAATTATACCCGTGCCGTATACGATTATTTTGGTGCAAGAAATATCAGAAATTTAGGAACTGTTCGTCAGGTTGGTGGATTAATTAATGGAGATGCTCCTAATGGTATTTACTCTTCTATGTTTGCCAATGTTGGATCGCAACAAGCTGGTTACAGCAAGTCAATGGGTGAAACCTTTAACTTATATATTCAAAGTGAATTTACCGTTGCACCAAAAAGCAACCCTAAAGCAAAACATGAATTTCAAATGGGTTTAAACCTAGAGCAACGTTTCAATAGAAGCTATGGTTTAGGAGCAAACAGTTTATGGGGTATCATGCGTTTATATACCAATCGTCAGTTCTCTGGTTTAGATTCTAACGGTTATACCTTACGTTTTGATCAAAATGGTGTGTTCAGCGATACAGTTGATTTCAGAAGAAAAATTATTACTGATGAACAAACTAATTTCGACAAGAACTTCCGTGACAAATTAATTGCGCAAGGTGCAGTAGATGCGTATGGCAAGCCTATTGATAAATATTCATACTTGGATGTAAATTCATACAAGCCTTCTGATTATTCATTAGATATGTTTAATGCAAGTGAGTTGTTAAACAATGGTAACTCAATTGTTAGTTACAGTGGTTATGATCATTTGGGAAATATTGTTAGAAAACGTCCAAGCATTGAAGATTTCTTGAACGACCCTTCTAAGCGCTTATTGCCAGCTTACCAACCAACTTATTTTGCTGCTTGGATCCAAGACAAGTTTGTATTTAAAGATTTGATTGTACGTGTTGGTGTGCGTATGGAACGTTTTGATGCGAACCAAGCGGTATTGAAAGATCCATATTCAATGGTTCCATTGTACTCGGTAGGTGAAGCTAAAGCAAAAGGATTTGCAGATGCTGCTAACATTCCAACAACCATTGGCGACAACTTTGTTCCTTATATTAACAAAGACCCAGACCAACAATTGGGTGATATGTCGAACGTGAAATTTATGGGTTACCGTGATGGTAACAAATGGTATGATAGAAATGGTAATCCTATTTCAGATCCTCAACAAATTGCTCGTGATGCAGGTACCAACAGGAACATGCCATTTTTGGTTGATCCTAAAAATCCTCAATTGCCTACGGCGGCTTCTTTCACAGATTACAAGCCAGATTTGAAAATTTTACCTCGTATTTGGTTCTCATTCCCAATTTCAACCACTTCTCAATTCTTTGGAACCTATGATATCTTAACCCAAAGACCGGGAGCCAATGTTGGTCAAATTGATGATTATTTCTATTTGCAAAATCGTTTGAGTGGTGGTGCTATTGCCAATCCAAATTTGAAAATGCGTCAAAAAACCGATTATGAAATTGGTTTCCGTCAACAAATTGGTCAAGATGCTGCTTTATCTATTATTGCATCTTACAGTGAAATTAAGAACTTGGAGCAATTGTACCGTTACGTTCAATCATGGCCAAATGATTATACCACTTATGGTAACTTAGACTTCTCAACTACAAAAAGTTTAGGTCTTGAATACAATGTTAGAGATTTAGGTAATGTAACAATTACTGCCAATTACCAATTGATGTTTGCTGATGGTACTGGTTCTAACGCCAATTCGGCAAGTGCATTGATCCAAGTAGGTATGCCTTCATTGCGTACTTTGATTCCTTTGGATTTTGACACACGTCATACTTTCAAAGCAATTTTTGATTACCACTATAAAGAAGGAAAAGAATACAATGGTCCTATTGTAAATGGTAAGAAAATATTTGAAAATGCAGGTTTTAACTTTATTTTCTCTTCATACTCTGGCCGTCCTTACACACAAGATTTAAACCCAACACCAGGTGGTGTACAAAGTGGTGTGGTGGTAAGAAGTCCGGTTAAAGGAACTCCAAACGGAGCTAATTTGCCAGCACAGGTGAACGTTGATTTGAACATTGACAAAAACTTTTTGTTTAAACAAAAGAAAATTGACGGTTCAACAACTGTATATAGATTACGTGCCTTTGTAATGGTTCAAAATTTATTGAACACTGCAAACGTAACCTCGGTATACCGTTACACTGGTTCTGCCTATAATGATGGATTTTTGGCTTCACCAGCTTCACAAGAACAAAAAGAGGTTGCAACCAATCAGCAGTCTTATGTTGACTTATACAATATTAGGATGATTAACCCAGACAGATTTATGTTACCTAGGTTAACTCGTTTAGGTTTGGCTTTATATTTCTAAACCGTATTGTTCAAAAAGTAAAAGAAAATGACCATGAATAAGATGAATACCAGTTTTATTAAAACGTCTCTGATGGCTGTAGGCTTGCTATTTGCAAGTCATATAGGCTTTGCCAAAGAGAATATTGGAATGCTTAGAAAAAGCGCTCAATCCAATTTGCACAAAATGGGTGCAGGTTGTGCCGCTGCTACACAGCAAAAAGATTTGGACCTAAACAATGTGAGAACTACCATTTTAAATGGTGGCGACATGTGGTGGAATCTTCAAAATGCAAAATATGAAATACCAAAAGTAGAGCCAGGTAATACCTCTAAAAATTCATTGTTCTCTGGAGCATTGTGGATTGGTGGGGTAACCCAAGGTAACTTGCGTATTGCAGCTCAAACCTATCGTCAAAGTGGTAGTGATTACTACCCAGGTGCTTTGCAAACAGACGGATCAGCATCTATTTCTGCTGCACGTTGTAAGTTTTACGACAAGATTTGGAAAGTTACTTTGGCAGAAATTGAAGAGTTTCAAAACCAACCTATTGAAAGCAAAGAGCCAAATGAAGCTATCTCATCTTGGCCTGGAAATGGTAATGTGCAAGGTTCTGATGGCGTTATCGTAACAGGTGAAGCTACCTACTTAGCTCCATACTTTGATGCGGATGTAAATGGTATTTACAATCCTGCAGATGGTGGCGACTTCCCAACATTTGAGCAAAACAATTTGAATAATATTCCGGATATGATGTTGTATACTATATACAATGATAAAGGTAATATTCACTCTGAAACAGAAGGTTTGCCAATTGGTTTGGAAATGCATACGCAAAGTTTTGCTTATTCAACCAACGATGAAATCAATAACATGACTTTCTATCGTACCACAATTTATAACCGCAGTACAGAGATTATTGATAGCTGTATTTTTGGTCAGTGGGTAGATGCAGATTTGGGTAACTATTCTGATGACTATGTAGAGTGCGATGTAAAAAGAAATTTAGGTATCTGCTACAATGGAGACGACAATGATGAAGGTATTTTAGGATACGGTTTGAACCCACCAAGTGTTGGTGTAAACTTCTTTGAAGGTCCTCAGCGTATTGTAAATGGTGATACTTCAGAAATTGGTTTGACTAAATTTGTTTACTATAACAATGACTTTTCAATTACTGGTAACCCAACTCGTCCTGAACACTATTGGAATTACCTTAACGGTAGATGGAAAGATGGTTTAAATATTACATACGGTGGTAATGGTCGTGGCGGAACAGATACAGCAAGTTTTATGTTCCCTGGTAAAACAGATCCTGTAGGCCGTGCAGATTGGACCGAAAGAATTGCTGGTAATAACCCTGGTGACCGCAGGTTCTTGCAAACTGCGGGTACTTTTAGCTTATTGCCTGGTTCTAAAAACCAAGTTACCGTTGCCGTAGTTTGGGCAAGAGCAACTACAGGTGGAGCAACTGGTTCATTTAACTTATTAAAAGAAGCATCGGATAAGGCTTATGTACTTTATAAAAACAATTTCAATATTGTAGATGGTCCGCGCGTACCAACCATTGAAGTGGTTGAGTTGGACAAAGAATTGATTTTGAATATTACCAATTACAAAACTACAGAAGCCTACTCAGATTCATCTGCCGGTTTATGTACCAACAAAACTGTTTATAAATTCCAAGGTTATCAAATTTTTCAATTGAAGAAAAATTCTATTCCGAGTGATTTATACAATTTGGATGAAGCCATTCCAGTAGCACAATGTGATGTTTTGGATGGTAGCGGTTTAATTGTAAATATTGTGAACGATGCAGATTTAGGATCGGTTAAAAAGATTATGGTAACTGGTGAAGACAAAGGTATCAGACACAGTTTCAAAATCTCTAAAGATGCCTTCTCTAAATTGTCTGACCAAAGCTTGGTTAACTTCCAAAACTATTATTTCTTATTGGTTGCTTACGCAAGTGCTACCAATTGTACCAGCGACGCTTTGCAATATTTGGCAGGTCGTAAAATGGTTGATGGTTCTGGAATTACCGTTTGGGCTGGAACACCGCATAAACCAACGCCTCACCAACAAGGTACTGTTTTAAATACCGCATGGGGTGATGGTCCAGAAATTACACGTGTAGAAGGTATGGGTAATGGTGGAAATGCATTGTCGTTAACACGTGAAAGCATTGAGAAAGCATTATTAGCACCATACTATGTGCCGAACCCAACTTATGCAAGAGGTAATGGTCCTGTAATTGTTAAAGTTATTGATCCATTTAAAATTCCTAGTGCCGATTTTGAATTGAGAATGATTGATCAATCACACTCTAAAGTAAAATCTGACACTTTAACTGGTGATTCAACTATTTGGACTTTGACTAATTTAACTACAGGGAAAGTTGATACGGGTGAAGCCAAAATTAACAAACACAATGAACAAGTATTTGCAGATTTAGGTTTGAGCTTAACAGTTAGTCAAGTGGTTGGTCCTGGTCATCCAGATGATGTAACAGACGATGCCAATGGATTTTTATCTGCAACCATTGAATATGCCAATCCGGTTGACCCTTGGTTGATAGGTATTCAAGACGAAATGGCCTCAATGGTTCCATTCAATTGGATCAGATCAGGTAACACTGGAACTCCAGGTTTTGGTAATCCTTACGAACATGATTTTGCCGATGGTCCTTCAGGCGGTAAACGTCCAATTGACCCTAGAAGACAATACAGTAAATTAATTGATGGTACTTGGGCTCCTTACAGTTTAGCTGCAAGAGCCGTAACACCTCAACCAACTTATGGTCCAGCTTGGGCTGCAAGTAGTGGTGGATACTCTGCAGATAATCCATTATCGGATTTAAGAAGTACTTTGGTGGTAATTACTGCAGATAAGACCAAATGGTCGAGATGTGTGGTAATTGAAGCAGGAGAAAATCCTGCATTAACCATAGGTGGTGCTGCAAAAATGACCAGAAGAAAATCTCAATCTGTTGGAAAAGATGGTAAGCCTGATGGATCAGGAACAGGTATGGGTTGGTTCCCTGGTTATGCAATTAATAAAGAAAC
>CANFSD010000034.1 GCA_947449515.1 Bacteroidota bacterium | reverse complement strand
CACCACTTGGTCTGCCGCTTCGTAAGTTAATGTTCCAGATTTTGAAACAATACCAATACGACCTGCTTTGAACACAAAGCCTGGCATAATACCAACTTTAGCTTGACCTGGCGTAATAACACCTGGGCAATTTGGTCCAATTAAAACACAATCTCTTGATTTAATATACTCCTTAACAGGAATCATATCGGCAACTGGAATGCCTTCTGTAATACAAACAATTACTTTGATACCCGCATCTGCAGCTTCCATAATGGCATCTGCAGCAAAAGCTGGTGGCACAAAAATAATAGATACATTGGCACCAACGGTGTTAACTGCATCTAAAACGGTGTTAAATACTGGTTTTTCCAAATGTGTTTGGCCACCTTTTCCTGGTGTAACGCCTCCTACTA
This sequence comes from Bacteroidota bacterium, assembly GCA_947449515.1. Lineage (GTDB taxonomy): Bacteria > Bacteroidota > Bacteroidia > UKL13-3 > UKL13-3 > B1. Next base: position 12,051 of record CANFSD010000034.1, on the reverse strand, counting down.
AATTGGTTCCGTATTCAATCATTTGTTGGGCATGAAAAGAGCCCTCACTACCGGTAAATCCTTGTACGATTACCTTTGAATTCTTATCTACTAATACTGACATAGCTTGATTTTTAAGCGAGGCAAATATGAACTATTTTTTTTAAAATATGTTAGCCAATTCGTAATTATTTAATCTCTTACCCCACAATTACTTAGCTTCTTGAAGGATAGCTTTTAAAAGCGTGTCTGCTGGCAATTAAAATCCCTTTGGGCGCAACTGCTCCTCTATCTTGCTGAGCAAAAGCGCTTTATTTAAAGGCTTGGTTAAATAATCATTCATGCCCACCTCAAAACACTTTTTCTTTTCTTGGGCATCGTCGTGCGCTGTAATGGCAATAATGGGAATATGCTTGTCAATGGAATATGCCTCATCTGTTCTAATAAGCTCGGCAGCCTCAATTCCATCCATTACCGGCATTCTTATATTCATTAACAACAAGTCATAAGAACGCTCCCTTAACATTTCTAAAGCACGTTTCCCGTTTTCAGCAATTTGATAGGGATAACCTTCTTTCTCTAAAATTTTGGCAAATAAGCGTTGGTTCAATTGGTTATTTTCTACCACCAATAAATTATATTTTCCATGATCTATCTTACTACTTTCTGCTTGTTGAACGGCTACAAAAGTGTTTTCTACTGCATCCAAATTTTCAATTTCTACATTTAAGTAAAAACTACTACCTACTCCTTTATCAGAAACAAGCTCTAATTTGCCTTTCATCAAGTCGCAAAGTTCTTTTACATTCTTTAAACCTACCCCAAACGCATTCTCACTTTGTCCAATTGCAGGAGCTGTTTTAAATAAATGTTTAATTTCTTTATCACTAAAACCTGCACCTTCATCTGATACCACTAACTGAATTTGACTAAATATTTTTCCGTCTTTTTCTCTCTCACTTACCTGTTTTACCTCAATTTTCACAACTCCTTTTTTGCAATTTTTTACTGCATTGTTCAAAAGGTTTTGGACAATAATCATCAATTTCTGCCTGTCGGCATTTACCATTCTAGGCACACCAGGAAACACCATTTGGTTAAACAACAAACCCTTATGTTTTGCTTGATAGGCATAAATCTTAAACAACTCTTCCAAAGACTCCAATAAATCAAAAGGGTTAGCAACTGGATAGGCTTCTTTCCTATCTATTTGCAAATGCGTAATGAGGTTGTTAAGCAAAAACATCAATTCATCACTGCTCAATTTAATATAGGTTAAATAATCTTTTAGCTCGCTAAAAGTCTTACTCTCTAAGGCCAATTGACTCATTCCCACTATACCATTTAGGGGCGTCCTAATCTCATGGTTAATTTGTTGCAGCATATTGCCTTTTGCCTTACTGCTCAATTCAAATTGTTTGGTTTTCTTATTTAAATTCCATGAAAAAATAACCAAACCAGAAACCAATAAAAGGAAAAATATTACCACAAAAGTTGCCAGCAATAAAATATTTCTGCGCTCTATGGCTAAAGCTTGCTCTGCAATTTTGAGTTGCTTAATTTCATTGTCTTTCAACATCAATTTTAATTGCTGCGCTTTGCGCTCATTTTCATATTGAGAGGCCACCAATCCAATCTCCATTGTTTTACCTTGGTTGAGAATGGCTTGCTCGGCATTGCGTTTTAATTTGGCAAAAAATGCGCTCTTATACGTATCTCCTAAACGCGCATACAGTTCTGCCAAAGCACCATATAAATCAGTCACCTCCGACAATTTTGGATTTTGCTTACTAATTTCATATCCAATGCTTGCAAAATACAAAGCAGAATCATTTTGATTAAGTTTAAGAAAGGCAGCACTCAAATTGGTACATGCCAAAATTAAGGCACGTGGTTCTTTATAAATTAAATCTAATTGGTAGGCTTCCCTCAAATAAGGCAAGGCTTTTTTTGCTTGCTTTCTAGACAAATAAACCAATCCAATATTGTTCAATGCCGATGAAATATCAGATGAACTGCTTTTCAATCTAAATACCTCCAAAGCATTGGCATAATGATACAATGCCTTTAAATCATAACCCTTAAACTTGTAAATATTGGCAAGGTTATTTTCTATTTCCGCAACAATCAATTCGTCTGGACTCCCTTTATAAAGCTCTAACGAACGTTGGTAATACAACTCCGCTTGGTCCTGATTTTTCAAATCCATATATACCGAACCAATATTGTTGTAGGTTCGAGCCGCCCTTGCAAAATCTCCAATTTGCTCTGAAATTTTTACTGAGGCAATATAATACCGCATGGTTTTGCCATAATCACCTTGCATATATGCCAGGTTACCCAAACTGTGGTATGCAAAGGATACAGAATAGGGTTCCTTACATTTTAAAGCCATGGCCAAACCATCCAAATACAAACGTTTGGCCTCTACTAAATTGCCATGGTTCTTTTGTAAAATGCCTAATATAACTGATGAAAAAGCCTTGCCTTTACAATAATTCAATTTACTTGAAAGTGCGTAAGCCTGACGGGCATAATTACCCGCCTTTGTGGTATCCATGCTCCTAACGCAATTTGCCAAACCATTTAATATATCTGCTCTTTGCAAATCGTTGGCAAATGGCAAAATACTTTCTAAACTATCTTTTTCAGTTTCAGATTGGGCAAGTAATTCATTTGTAAATCCACAAATGAAAATAAGGAAAATTATAAACGGAATTTTTCTAAGGGCGTACATCACAATTAACTTTCGCATCTAAATTAAACAAGCAAAATTCAAATCCCTAATTTTAAGCGGATTTTTTGTGCAAGATACCGCCCAATTTCTAATTCAATCGGGTTTCCTTCATTTTTATGCGAGAATGTTTATAAAGCTAAATCAATACTTGGATCCCAAAACAATTTTTTAAAATCTACAACTTGGTCTTTTTCAACACAAATACCCTCCATTTCTAAGCGCTTTTGCATCTCATCTTCTGCACCAAAATGATGCTTGCCGGTTAACAATCCATTTCTATTTACTACCCTATGCGCCGGAACCGGCGGAACCTGCTGATGCGCAGCATTCATGGCATATCCAACCATACGTGCACCCGAAACTACCCCTAAATACTTAGCTATTGCCCCATATGAACTCACCCTACCCTTAGGTATTAGCCGCGCTACCTCATATACGTCGCTAAAAAAATCTTGTTGCCGCTTTTGCATTCTTTATTGCAGGATTTATTGATATGCAAATCAAATGCTATGTTTGACAAATGCAAACCACAATTAACCCACAAGCTACCCTAAAGAAACATTTCGGTTTCGATCAATTTCGTCCCTTACAGGAAGAAATCATTGCGGGCGTATTAAATCAAAAAGACAGTTTGGTGCTTATGCCAACTGGTGGGGGTAAATCTGTTTGTTTTCAACTTCCGGCATTGTTGCTCCCAAATATCACCCTAGTGGTATCGCCTCTCATTGCATTAATGAAAGACCAAGTTGAAGCCCTCAAAGCAAATGGCATTCAAGCAGATTTCCTTAATAGCACCATGGATGATAACGACCAAGAAATACTCATTCAGAATGTAAGAAAAGGGGAAGTGAAACTCCTATACCTCTCGCCAGAAAAATTGCTTACCCTTATCCCTTTCTTAAAATCAAACATAAAAATATCCTTGATAGCCATAGATGAGGCGCACTGTATTAGTCAATGGGGACATGATTTTAGGCCAGAGTATACCAAACTTGGATTGCTTAAAGAAACATGGCCAGAAGTGCCAATTATAGCGCTTACGGCAACCGCAGATAAAATTACAAGAAAGGATATCGCAACCCAATTAAGCCTGCAAAATCCAATGGTTTATGTAGCCAGTTTTGACAGGCCGAACCTAAGCCTATCTGTTAGGTTTGGGGTGAAGAAAAAAAAGAAATTAGAAGAAATAGCTGCTTTTATCCATGCAAGAAAAAATGAAAGCGGAATTATTTATTGCCTGAGCCGAAAATCAACAGAAGAAATGGCGGAGGAAATGACTGGATTTGGTATTTCCGCCGAATATTACCATGCAGGTATGTCGGCAGAAGAACGCAATAAGGTTCAAGATAATTTCATTAACGATAGAACCAAAGTTATTTGTGCCACCATCGCATTTGGAATGGGAATTGATAAGAGTAATGTGCGCTTTGTAATACACAATAACCTACCTAAAAACATGGAAGGCTATTACCAAGAAATTGGAAGGGCAGGAAGAGATGGATTACCCAGTGATACACTCTTGTACTACAGTATTGGCGATGTGGTTATGCTGCGTAATTTTATTGAAGACAGTGGTCAAAAAGAATTAAACCACGAAAAACTAAACAGGATACAGCAATATGCAGAAACTCCCATTTGCAGAAGAATTATCCTACTTGCCTATTTTGGGGAAACACTTGAACAACCTTGCAACAATTGTGATGTATGCAAACAGCCAAGAAAAACATTCGACGGAACCCTACTCGCCCAAAAAGCCCTATCTGCTTTGGCCCGAACCAATGAAAAAGTTGGCGTAAATATTTTAATAGATATTTTAAGAGGTTCGCACAGAAAAGAAATTATTGACAATGGATATAATACCATTAAAACCTTTGGCGCGGGCAAAGAATACAGCTTCCACGATTGGCAAAAATATATTTTACAAATGCTCAATTTAGGCCTCTTAGAAATTGCCTACGATGAAAATTTCAATTTAAAAATTAGCCAATTTGGGAAAGAAGTACTTTTTGAAAACAAAAAAATTGCCCTAGTTCACAGCGATGAATTAGAAAAATTTGAAGCCAAGAAAAAACGCGACCTGAGCATTGATGATACCAAAGATTTGGATGCAGATTTGTTTGACTACCTCAGAGGAATTAGGAGAGGATTGGCTGAAAAAGAAAACGTGCCCGCCTATGTTATTTTTAGTGATGCCACCTTGCAAGACCTCTCTAGAAACAAACCAGTACAATTATCCGACTTGTTAAAAATAGGTGGAATGGGCGAATTCAAAATCAAGAAATACGGGAATACTTTTATCAAAGAAATCAAACAATGGCTCAAACAAAATGATGTAAAAACACCCAAATCAGACACCTATACCGAAACGTTTAAATTACTGCAAGAAAGGTATAGCATTGAAGAAATTGCCTTGGCAAGACAAATGCATGAAACCACTATTTACTCGCATATTGCTCACTTGTATACCAAAAACGAAATCGATAATTTAGATGCCTACATCAGCGAAAATGATGTGAATGTGGTTCGTTCTGCCATGAAGGAAATTGGTGAAACCCAAAAATTAAATCCATTGCACAGCTTCTTAAAAGAAGAAATACCCTATCATATCATAAGGTTATGTTTGGCAAAAATAAATAAGGAGGACGAAGAGAATTAAAAATCTAAACTCAAGGAAACATAATAAAGCGGCTTACTTGCAACCTCTCCATCTTGTATACCCCAGGCTGTATCAAAACGCACAAAATAACCAAATAACTTAGAGCGCAAACCGCCACCAAATCCAGCAACAATTGGGTCGCGCACGTTTATAACCTTGGCCTTTATTGGTCCATTTTCAAACACCTTTTGGTTAAATGTATTTTGATCACTGTATGGATTAGATCCAACCCAAGCAGTTCCCATATCAAAGAATGGAACAACCTGAAAATTATTTAGGAAATCACTGCGCAAGGTGCGGTTCAAGGCATATTGAAATAAAGGCATGCGAATTTCCATATTCATTAAAGCAAAGGAATTTCCATTTCTAATATTCTGCTCAAAACCACGCAAATTGCAAGCCAAAGCTTGAAAAATATAATTCCTATCTGTAGCCGTAGCAATTTCATTGTTAAAGCGGGCAGGAAGCCAATTCTCTACTCCTCCAAGGTAATAAACCACCCTTGCAGGACCAAATGAAGTATTGGCAGTGAAACGTGTTGCCCAAATTATTTGTCGGTGTATTTTTTGATAGTGCCTAAAATCAAATCCCAAAGTATTGAGCTGCACATCCCAGTTACTCATATTGCTATAATGCTCATAGAAAACTTTGAAACGCGTGCCATTCCATAAGTTCATTCCCTTTGGAACTGTATTGTCAAAAACATATTCCAATTTTCCGCCCAACCAATGGGTAACTTTATCGTTTGAATCCAAAGTAGGAATGTCAGAAGAACGAATTATATCTCTGTCTTGGCGGTAAAAAGTAGCCACCCTAAAACTGCTAACAGGACTGAATGGGATTTTTAAAATATAACGCAATTCATGGGATAAATTTTTATAACTCACTTGCTCTGGAGAGCCACCCAACCTACTCTGACGGTAGAACACAAACTTATGGTCTAACCTTTTCTTGAGTGTTTCTAAACTGGCAAAATAATCATATCCAGACAAATCAAATGCCACACGTAAGCCTCCTGTAATTCTATAATCTTCAAACAAATCTATCATACCCAACTTAAACATCATGTTCATTCCTGGATTAAACATCTGTTGTGCTGCAGGTGAAATTGGCTGATAATAGGTGTTGATTATACTATTGTCTAATTGTGTTACAACCTTGTCTGTAAAGAAAGTTACGTCATAAAAACGTGGTGCATTGATCTTAAGATTTTTGCGGCTCAAGGGGTTTTCATTCGCTTTATTTACCAAGATATAAGCAGGTCTTTTAAAATCTGCTTCAGTAAAATCATTCACAAAGAAATAAGCATTGGTATCTACTGGTACACGCACTTCGGTCTGCGTTAATACTTCATCTGGATTGCCGTTGAGGCTTTTAAACTCCATTGGTCCCGATACAAAAGGTACAGTTGCATAGCCCGTTTTTAGGCGATACATATTAGGATAGGTTTCAACCTGTTCTGAAGCCGATTCTACATTTTTAATAATATCTGATGAATGAATTGAATACTTCCCTTTATCCAAAACCAAGTCATAAACCTGTTTCCCTTGCACAGACATATCGTGGGCCAAAATATTCTTTTTATAATTGGTTAAAGGATAGGTATAAACAATGTCCTTTAAATGAACAATCGTATCTATGCGCTCAACCTTGTTATCCAATACAATGTTTTTCCCTTGGTATACAAATGATTTTCCCGACCAAGTAGGTGCTTCAGTATACACCAAGGTATCCATATCTTTTTGCAAGCTATCTAGGTATTTGATATTAATTTCAGTAAAATCATAAACCTCCTCAACCCTTGATGCATAGCGGTTTCTCACCCCATTGTATTCAGATAAATAAGCAAAATATTGCCTATTATAATCTATAGGCTGCGTTTCATTGATATAAGGTGTATTGCTTAAACGCTTTAACTTTCTGTTATTGGTTTCTAAATCGTATTGAAAAATATCAAAATTATTATCCTCGTCCAATTGCGTTTTTATGCCAACACCCAAAGAGTCTCTTTTTCGGTTCGAGGCAAATAAAATTTTACTTGAAAAATCTACAAATCTTGGATTGATATCATCATAAAAATCGAAAGTAATTTGCCTTTCTTTTCTTGTTGGAATATCATAAGTATACAAATCACTTTGCCCTTTTCTAATGGCAGAAACAACTATGGTTCTTCCATTTTCACTAAAATCAAAACCGGTTATTTTATCAAATTTCAAAAAGCGAATGGTTTCCTCTTTTTTGTTTACCAAATCAACCGTGCGCATATATACTTGCGCCTTTTTTTCATAAACATAGGCAAGCTTATCACCACCTGCTTGCCATGCCAATAAAGGAAAAGAATGGTCTATAATTAATTGATTGTACTTTAAACCGCCTTTAAAAATTCGTTTGGTTTTCCCGGTTTTTAAATCCATCAACCAGATCCTAAATTTTCCATTTTTATTGGAGGTAAATGCCAAATAATTTCCTTTAGGGCTGGCCTTCATCTCAGGCAAAATATAAGGCGCTATGCGCTTCTTAATTTTAAAACTGTTTGATGGAAAATCATCTAATAAACTGGCTTCTTTGGCATATAAATTTTGGTAAAATGCCAAGTAATCTTTTTGAATTTCTCTGAACTCTAAATTGGTTACATATAAAAATGCACTTTCGTAATTTCTAGTAAGCTTGGTAATGTATACCATATTAGGTATCACATCTGCCTCGTACTTATCTGAGATAAATTTCCACAAAGAATGGCCCGCAAAAACAGGGTCTTTTTGACAAAGCCTATTGAACCTAAATTTCTTTTTGCTTTGCAAGACATCCTTCATCTTATTGTCCATATCAACATCCCATGCCTGCGACAAATAAGAGGTTAAACCTTGCATATACCATTGTGGCAAATTTAATAAGGCCGCATTTTGAATGCGCTCTTGCAAGGACCCTCCATATAACAATTCGTTGAGCAAAACCAGCGCAAGACCTTCTTTTATTTGCCGAGCCAAATCTGCGTGATCACCATTAAAATATACCAATATGCGATTGTTCACCACATTGGTATATCCCCCTGTATTCAGTGCAATTTCTTCCAACCCAAAATTACTTTGCTTGTGATCGCTCAATGTATTGTAGCATATTATTTCGATCCTACCGCCTAAACGATGGTCCAAAATTTTCTCCATCGATGGCATATTGGCTTCGGCATATTTAATGCAAAAAGTTGCCAATTCTCTTCCCCCTGAATAAAAGAAGGCATCATAGTTTTCTGTGCGCACAAAACTCCAATCAAAGCGTCCATATTGTATCCTATTTTGACCAAAAGGGCTGTTAATTCCCTGTCCGCTTAAATGCCTTAAAGGCAAAAAAGAGAAGACCATTAGCCAAAATCCTATTTTAAGTTGGGTACGCATCAATTAAATTCTTACCAAATTTGCAGGAAAAACGCGAGATGCCGAAATAAATTTTAGTAAAAATTGGGTGAAATTAGAAAAAGTGTTTCCTAAACCATTTGGAATGGGCACTTTTGCACCATGTTACAGATTCAATCTTTTGTTTTCAATGATTTTCAGGAAAACACCTATATCATTTGGGACGAATCCCACCAATGTGCCATCATAGATCCGGGCTGTGCCAATGCCAGCGAACAAAAAATGCTCACGGATTTTATCACTAATAATCAGTTAAAGCCCTCATTTTTAATCAATACCCACTGCCATATCGACCATATTTTGGGCAATATTTTTGTGGCCGAAAAATACCAATTACCGCTGCACCTGCACGAAGGGGAGTTGTTTACTTATAAAGATACCGACAGGTGGGCAGCCATGTTTGGTTTACCAAAATTCGAGATTCCCGAAAACCTTGTATTTATTGAAGAAAACCAAGAAATAACTATAGGAAATTCAACACTAAAAGCCCTCTTTACCCCCGGTCATTCCATTGCATCCCTCAGTTTTTACAATGTAGAATCAATGATGCTCATTGCTGGAGATGCCTTATTCCATGAAAGTATTGGCCGAACCGATTTGCCGGGTGGAAACCAAGAACGCTTAGTTCAAAGTATTAAAAATGTTATTTTTGCCTTGCCAGACGAAACCAAAGTATATTCCGGACATGGTCCAATAACCACTGTTGGACATGAAAAGAAATTCAATCCGTATGTAGGAATTTTAAGCTAAGACTTCAAAAAAACATATTTTTGCCCTTCCATTTTGTAATGACCACCATCCAATGAAAATTTTAAAAAACACCCTCTTTACCCTAACAGCCATTATTGTTTTATTGTTACTTATTTCATTGGTTTTGCCAAATACTGTTAAGGTTGAACGCTCTATTGAAGTAAAAGCCCAGAGCAAACAAGTTTTTAAATTGGTTAATAACCTAAAGGAATGGAACAAATGGAGTCCTTGGCACCAATTAGATTCTACGGCACAATTTGATTTTACCGCAATTTATGAAGGCGCAGGTGCTTCCTTTTCTTGGAAAAGTAATAATCCGCAATTAGGTGAAGGTTCATTACAAATTGTTGAATCTTACCCCGACACCCTCATTAAGGCACTGATGCGCTTCAGAGAATCTGGTGTAGCAAACGTAACCTTTAGCTTTATTCCAAGTAATGATGCGTGCAAAATCACGTGGGCAATTGAAAACAACAGTGATCAAATCCCTATGTTTTATAGGCCTTTCAGCAAGTATTTCTTTTTAATGATGGACCAAATGGTTGGTCCTGATTTTGAAAAAGGTTTGGGCAATATCAAAAAAATTGTGGAAGCAACTCCTCTGATTTACGTGGGAGAATTTGAAGCTGAAAAAAGAGAATTTACTGGTTTTAATTATATCGGTATCCGTAACAAACTTAAGGGGGCAGAAATAAGCCAAAAATTAGGCGAATTTTATTCACTCCTACAAAATGAATTGAACCAACAAAATGTTAAAACAATTGCAGCTCCTTTCACCATTAATTACTCGGCCTTTGGCGATGTGTACGATATGCAAGCTGCGATGGCCACAGAGCAGCTATTAAATACTAAAGAACCAATGAAATCATCACAATTGGCACCAGGAAAATGGTTGGTGGTAAAATATTATGGCAATTACGATAAGATCAGTCCGATTTACCAAAAAGGTTTTGAATACTTGGCACAAAACAATTTAAAGCCAAGCGCAGCACCGATGGAATTTTATTTAACAGATCCGCAACTAGAAGCAGATACCAGCAAATGGTTAACAGAAGTAGTATTCCCTTATATGGAATAATTATACTGTAAGCGTTGCCGCTGTCCAACCATTCTTAGTTACTTGGTTTAGCAATTTAAAGCCAACTTTTTCGGCAACCAATAGCAAGTCGGGAAGATCACTTTCATAAAATCCACTGATCAATAAATTACCTCCCTCTTTTAAGAGTGGACGCATTCCTTGGAAGCTCGTAAGAAGGATATTTTTATTGATATTGGCCAAAATAATTTCGTAGGGTCCAGCAGGAGCAATACTTAAGTCTCCTTGCAAAAAAGAGATTCCTTCTACTTGGTTTAATGCCATATTTTCAAAAATATTTTCTGCTGCCCATAAATCAATATCGTTGGCAAAAACATCTTTAGCGCCTAATTTCATTGCCAATATGGCCAGAATACCTGTACCACTTCCATAATCAAAAACAGACTTCCCCTTCAAATCCATCTCCAACATTAAACGCATAATGGTATAGGTAGTTTCATGGTGACCAGTTCCAAAAGATGTTTTGGGTTGAATTAATAGTTCCATTGCAAAAGCAGGGTCCGCCTCATGAAAGGGTGCACGAACGCGCAATTGCTGCGCTATGCAAACTGGCTCGAAATTTCTTTCCCAATCTGCATTCCAATTTTGTGGCGCTACCAATTTGGTTTGCAACGCCGATGACGGAATTTCATATTTTTCGAACAAGGCAATTAATGCCAATTCTTGAAAATCAGTTTCAGGCAAATAGGCTTCAAAACCATTTTCCGTTTCAATAAATCCCTCGAATCCTAAATCACCCATTTCGGCAACCAATATGTCCACCAATTCAGATGGAACTTGAATATCACATGAAATATAGTTTTGCATTGAAAATTAAAATACTAATTTGGTTTCAAAATTTGAACAATAGTGCGCACAAAAATACTTTTTATCCTGCTATTTATTGGTGTGCAATTTCAATTGAAAGGCCAGAACTATCCGTTTGAACACCTCAACGAAGAAAATGGTTTACCGCAAATTAGCATTTCGGCAATTTTTCAAGACCAAAAAGGATACATGTGGATTGGCACCCCTAATGGCTTATTAAGCTATGATGGGTTCGTATTTGAATCTGTTTATGAGGCAGAAAAACAAAACAATTTTGATGGCGCAATCCTTGCCATTCAAGGGAATACCTTCAAACTGGGTTTCCTAACCCAGTACCAAATTCACTACTTAGATTTAAACGATAAAATAATACGTTCATTTCCTTTCCCACCCAATACCATTGAAGAACCCAACAAAATATGGTTACTAAACAAGGAGATTTTAATTGCAGGTAAAAATGGCTTGTGGAGTTATGATTTAGAAAAAAAGTCTTTTAAAAATATTGGCATCAGCGAACCAATAACCGATTTAAAATGCCAAAATGAGGGAAAAGTAATCATCAGCACCTCCATTGGATTTTTTATTTACTACCCATTTAACCAGCATCTTCAAGCTT
>CANFSD010000033.1 GCA_947449515.1 Bacteroidota bacterium | reverse complement strand
CGCCATAAAACAGCAAGAAAATGTTACCTTGTTAAAGAATTTAAGTCCTGCCGAAATAGAAAACCATATTAAAAATGCACAGGTAAATGTGTTAAGCACTTTTCAACCAACTGGCATTAAATTGAAACTCGTAAATGTACTTTATAAGGGAAGGTTTATTGTGGTAAACTCGCCCATGGTAATGGATAGCGGACTAGAAGCCGCTTGTCATATCAAAGATTCACCTGGGGAAATGGCCTTAGAAATAGACGCCCTTATGGAGCAAAATTTCACAGAAGCAGATATTACTATAAGAAAAAGGGTATTAGGAACCCAATTTGAGGTAGGAGCCAATGCAAGAAAAATTATAAGCTTGCTCCGTTAATTTCGTTGAGTAACTTATTGTTTTGAACCTTACCTGCCTCGCAACGGATAATGTTTGCTGGGAATTTTTCTAATATTCTGTAGTCGTGAGTTGCCATTAAAACGGCAGTACCCCCTTCACAAATTTGGTGCAGTAATTGTAAAATATCGTCGCTGGTTTTAGGATCGAGGTTTCCGGTAGGTTCATCGGCCAAAATTACTTCAGGCTTATTGAGTAAGGCTCTGGCAATAGCAATACGTTGTTGCTCTCCACCACTTAATTCAAATGGCATTTTATGCGATTTGGTGTTTAATCCTACCATATCCAAAACCTCTTTAATACGTTGGTCCATTTCATCTTGGTTTTTCCATCCGGTTGCACTCAAAACAAAATTGAGGTTGTCGTGAATATTTCTATCAAAAAGCAATTGAAAATCTTGAAAAACCACACCCAATTTTCTGCGCAGTTGAGGGATTTTTGAGCGTTTGAGCTTGGTAAGTTCTATACCAGCAATATTTCCAGTACCTTTTACAATTGGCAGTTCGCCATATAAAACTTTCAAAAGGGAACTCTTTCCACTTCCAGTTGTACCAATTAAATAATGAAACTCAGCCGCACAAATTTCTAAGCTAATTTCTGAAAGAATGAGGTTGTCTTGCTGGAAAATGCTAACATTTTCTAGGGTAATGATGGGCTTTTTAATTGTCATTTAATTCTAATTTAGTCATTTGGCCAAAAGGTATGGCATTCATTAATTCCTTAATCTTTTCGATATGAGCGCCTAAACCACATTTTTCAAGTGCTTTTTCAGGCCTATCGGTGCGGGTATAGGCTACCAATGTAAATTGCTCATCCCGCACTTGCAGGTAATCAGGTATTTTGGCTTTGCCTTTTATTTTAATTATATACAAAATATGAGAATTATTTTTTTATTCTTTCTTACAATAACTTATAATTGCGCAACAAAAATAATTAACAATGAAGGATTTTTTCCAAAAAGTTCTACCAATCGGTTTAGCCACGTCGGTTTTTTTAGCCGCTTGTAGTGGTCCAAATTTTACTAAAAGTAAGTACAATGTTACGCCAAATCCACTCGAAATGAGGGGAGATTCAGTGAGTGTTGTTATTAGCGGCAGTGTTGCCCCTAAAACATTTCCTGCAGGTGCGCTTGTAACTTTCCAGCCGTATTTGAAAACCAAAGACGGTAAAGAGATTTCTTTGAAAAGCTACACTGTTAAAGGTGAGAAAGCCAAAGGAGCAGCAGATTTTACAATCAACTCAAAATTGGGTGGTACAGTTAGCTATTCGGATAAAATTCCTTATACAGCTGATTTGAAAAACGTGAAAATGTATCCACGTTATACCTACAAAAACAAAGTTGTTAAGGTTCCAGATAGCGTAATGGTAATTGGTACCCAAACCACTGCCAGTATGTTAATGTACACTAATGAGTACAAAACAGGTTCTGATAACTACCAACCAGAAATTAGCAATAAGTCGGTTAGTATTTATTTCCCAATGGATGTGGATAAATTCAACCCAAGTTTTAAAGTTGGTAAAGCTTTAAACAACAAAACGCAAATTACTGCTTTGAAAAACCTTTTGAAAGCTGATCCATTTTGGATTATCAGAGGTATTTCAATCAATGCATATGCTTCACCTGACGGTGAATTGGAAAGAAACAGCAACCTTTCAAAAGGTCGTTCTACTTCAACCTTTGCTTATTTTAGAAAAGAACTTAAGAAATTAGGTTTTGCAGAGGTGAATGATAGTAACTTTAGCATGGGTTATATGTTGGCTGAAGATTGGAAAGGTTATGCCGCTGAATTGGCGCTTTCTAATTTCGCAGATAAAGATGCTATGATTGCAATTGTAAACAATTCCAACATCAGCGATGATGAGCGTGAAGCACAATTGCGTAAGGATTACAAAAAATCATGGGAAAAATCAGCTACCACCATCTTACCTAAATTACGTAAATCTGAATTGGTGGTTACTGGTAACAAGCCATTCAAAACAGAAGCTGAATTACTTGGTTTCTATGGTAAATATGATGAGTTGAGCAATGTTGAATTGTACCACTTAGCAATTATTACTACTGATTTGAAACAAAAAGAAGCCGTTCTTGCAGCATATACTTTAAGAGCAGCAACTGATTGGAGAGGTTTTAATGATTTAGCGGTTGTTAATTTGATGACGAATAATACCAATGATGCAAGTGCTAACTTGAATAAAGCAAATGAATTAAGTGCAAACAATGGTGTTGTGTTGGCTAACTTAGGTGCCTTAGCGCGTGCTAAAGGCGATAATGCAACTGCACGTTCATACTACCAAAAAGCAGCTGATAACGGAGCAAACACTTATTATAATTTGGGTGTATTTGATGTGAAAGCTGGTAACTACGCTTCTGCAGTAAGTAATTTTGGCAAGAGTGGAAAATCAGACTTCAATACTGCCTTAGCGCAATTGATGAATGGTGATGCAAATGGTGCTAAAACTACTATAGATAATATTAATGTTGACGAGTTAACTTGGGCACATTACTATTTGAGAGCCATCTGCGGTGCTCGTATGAATAACCAAGATGTTTGCACTACCAACTTGGCGCAAGCGGTTTCTAAAAACGGTGAAGCCAGAACGATGGCAAAAGATGATATTGAATTTGTTAAATTCTTTAAAAATCCTTTGTTCGAAGCAGCAATACGCTAGTTAGATTAATAATATTTACAAACCCCAAGGTCAAAAGCCTTGGGGTTTTTTATTGTGTATAATTGGCTTGGCTCAACCAGGGCTTTGGGAAGGTGTTTTCCACAATATTGTGCAAAACCCGCCGTGAGCAATCCAATAGGAGTGCGTATCTTAGCATCTTCAATAAAGAGTATGGCAGAAGAAGTTGTAAATTATGACGAGAGTAGCATTCGGTCGCTAGATTGGCGAGAACACATCCGTTTGCGCCCAGGAATGTACATTGGTAAACTTGGCGATGGTAGTGCCATGGATGATGGTATTTACATTTTGCTCAAGGAAATTATAGACAATTCCATTGATGAATTTGTAATGGGGAATGGTCGCCAAATTGACATTAAAATTACCGATAACAAAGCATTTATCCGCGATTATGGTAGGGGTATTCCATTAGGAAAAGTAATAGAATGTGTTTCTCAAATTAATACGGGTGGTAAATATGATTCTGCGGCATTTAAAAAATCTGTAGGTTTAAATGGGGTGGGTACAAAGGCCGTGAATGCCCTTTCCGCTAATTTTAAAGCGCAATCTTTCCGCGATGGTAAAACCAAAATTGCGGAATTTGAAAAAGGATTTTTAGTAAGCGAACAAAAACTACAAGACACCATAGAACCCAATGGTACAGCTATTACTTTTATTGCCGATGATACCATTTTCAAGCACTTTAAATATATCAATGAATACATTGAAAACATGCTTTGGAACTATGTTTACCTCAACGCAGGTTTAACAATTTGGTTCAACGATAAAAAGTTTTTCTCTAAAGATGGTTTATTGGATTTATTAAAGCGTAAAACAAATGAGGAAGCATTGCGCTATCCAATTATTCATTTGCGTGGCGAAGACATTGAAGTAGCAATTACCCACGAAAATCAATATGGTGAGGAATATTACAGTTTCGTAAATGGGCAACATACCACACAAGGTGGAACGCACTTAAACGCGTTCCGTGAAGCCTTTGCCAAGACCATTAGAGATTTTTATAACAAGGATTTTGATTTGGCAGATATTCGCGCAAGTATAATTGCTGCGGTGAGTTTAAGGGTGCAAGAACCCGTTTTTGAAAGTCAGACCAAAACAAAATTAGGCTCTGTAAACATGGCCCCAACCGAATCGCCAACAGTTAGGCAATTTGTGATGGATTTCTTTAAGAAGAGCTTGGATGATTTCTTGCATAAGCACCCAGAAACTGCTGATGCGTTGTTGCGCAGAATTAACCAAAGTGAGCGTGAGCGTAAGGAAATGGCAGGTATTAAAAAGCTGGCCAACGACCGTGCAAAAAAGGCAAACTTACACAACAAGAAATTGCGCGATTGCAGGTACCATTACAACGAAGCCAAAGACGAACGTAGGTTCGATACAACCCTTTTTATTACGGAGGGTGATTCTGCATCTGGATCAATAACCAAAAGCAGAAATGTTGAATTACAAGCGGTATTTAGTTTGCGTGGTAAGCCCTTAAATTCATACGGTCTTACCAAGAAAATTGTATACGAAAATGAAGAATTCAATTTATTACAACATGCATTAAACATTGAAGAAAGCATTGAGGATTTGCGTTACAATAGGATAGTAGTTGCTACAGATGCCGATGTAGACGGTATGCATATTCGCTTGTTGTTGCTAACTTTTTTCTTGCAATTTTTCCCCGACCTAGCTAAAAACGGTCACTTGTATATTCTTGAAACACCTTTATTTAGGGTTCGTAACAAACAAAAAACAATTTATTGTTATACAGAGCAAGAGAAACATGATGCCATTAGGCAACTTGGTGTAAGACCCGAAATTACTCGATTTAAAGGACTTGGTGAAATTTCTCCAAATGAATTTGGATTGTTTATTGGTGAAGATATGCGCTTGCAACCAGTTGTGTTAACCCCAGATATGCCTATTCAAAAAATGTTGGAATACTATATGGGTAAAAACACCATGGATCGACAGGCATTTATTATTGATAATTTAAGAATAGAAAAAGATACTGTTATAGAAGAGGAAGAATTAGAAGAATTGGTTTAATTCTTCTAATCAATAATTCTTTGTTCACCACAATACACATTAAAGCGTTGGTCTCTTAAAAAACCAATGAGTGTGATATCGTTTTCTTTTGCCAGGTCTAATGCTAAACTACTGGGTGCGCCAACCGAGGCAACTACTGGAATACCCGCCATTGCAGCTTTTTGAATAAGTTCAAAACTTGCGCGTCCACTTAGTAATAATATGCTTTCTTTAAAACTGTTTTGGTTCGAACCGATACAAGCGCCAATGAGTTTGTCTAAGGCATTGTGCCTACCAACATCTTCTCTGCTTAATAACAATTCACCCTTTTTATCAAATAATGCGCAGGCATGCAATCCACCCGTATAGGCAAAAACTTGTTGCAGGTTTTTAAGTGCTTCTGGGAGCTTCAATAGGAGAGAAGGAGAAATGGGAAAATTAGCCTTTTTGCTTTTGTCGCATTGCTGGTAAACTGCATCAATACTTGCTTTTCCGCATACGCCGCAACTTGATGTGGTGTAGAAATTTCTTTGTAATTTACTTAAATCAAAATCAATTTGATCATTGAGTTCAATCCTTACAACATTGTAATTGTTTTCTTTTGTTTGAAGTTCTGTACAATACTGAATACTACTAATGGCACCTTTTTCTTTAATTATCCCTTCGGTAAATAAAAAGCCTAATGCCAATTCAAAATCATTTCCAGGCGTACGCATGGTTACCGCAATTTTCTTTTGTTCGCGGTTTTCCTTTTTACCAAAACCCAATCGGATTTCTAATGGTTCTTCAACTGCCAGCAAATCTTCCTTGAACGAATGCGCACCGTTTTCGAAACGAATGAGGCGTGTAGCGGCAACGGCTGGTTTATTCATTTTACTTTACAATAAAGGTTTGGTTGATGCTTCTTAATTGGTCATTGTATACCAAAATATAGTTACCCTTGGTCCAATTTGCTGTTTGAAATTTAAAAGCATTTGCGGTTTTTCCAATTTGAAATTGTTCAATTAATACACCATTGGTATTGTAGATAGTAATAGTGGCATGACTATGAAATTCTGGTAATTCAATTGTTACTAAGTCATCGGTAGGATTTGGAAATATTTTTATGCTACCAGAATTTTCTAAATATCCTTTTATACCAGCGGTGAAATCATAATATCCAAAGACATAGTCACCTCTTTTGAGGTTATTCACCCAAAATCTTCCTGTTTTATCTACTTTACTTGCACCCATTTGTTTGGTAAGGTCTGTTTCAATTTCAAATGCTGCCAAGGGGTTTGGACGGTAAAGCAAAACCAAACTATCTTCAGATCCAGTGATTAATTCGTTATCTAAATGCCCAGCAGATTTGCTCGTAATGGTTCCATCATAATTAAAGAAGGCGGTAGTTTTAAAGGCAACCCAAGATCCATCTACGTGCCAAAACCTTTCATTGGAAACCCTTATGCCCCTTGGTTGTAGTGTAGGATCCACATAAGGACCAGCAAAATGATGTTGAATGGCAACCCAATTAGAATCTAAATTATTTTGAACCGTAATGCTTAATAATGTATTTGAAAAGGTTTGCAACCCTGTTCCATAAATCCACTTTTGGTCATGGGTAGTAGCATTCATCATTCCAAGTCCATTATCGCTAAGGGTACTTAGGCTTGAGAAGTTTATTCCATCTGCAACATTGGCAAAATACCTTCCATCTGAATTTCTATGAAAAACCAATGGCACAGGAGCAGGGGAGTTTCCAATAAAGGCACTTTTTACGGTTATTATAGGCAGGTCTATTGGCAAATATGTTTTGTACCTCGACAAAACGCGTGCCCAAATTTTTAAAGAAGGCCCAGTTGTTTCTACCGACTCAATTTGAAGGTCGATATTACCCTTATCATAAATATAGCAATTGAAAAATGAATTAATAACTGATCCAAATCTTTGAGCAAAATGCGCTTGTAAATCGGCCGAGCTGGCTGTTTTAAAGCGGTATTTGTTTAGGTAGGATTTGCAGGTGTTAAAAAATGCCGTATCATTATTTACCAGTACTCTTAAACTGTGCACCATTAAAGAACCCTTGGTATAAACGTGTGTGCCATAAGTTTGTGCCAATGGAACGCCTGAAACAGGAAAATAGGAACCATCTCTAGGTTTTGCCCAACGTAATGCTTCAAAAAGTTCACTGTTGATTTTATCTGTGTAAGCAGATTTTCCATATACACATTCTAAAAACAAGGCTTCGCAATAACTAGCCCAACCTTCGTTGAGCCACATATCAGATGCAGTTTTGCAGGTAACTAAATTACCCCACCAATGGTGTGATAGTTCATGAGCAAAGAGGGTTTCATAGGTTGCAGTGCCATCAATTGCATACAGAGGATAAGAAATATTACCTGCATGTTCCATGGCTCCAGAGGTAAATGGTACACCTACGTAACCAACTCTGTCAAACTCATATGGGCCAAAACGCTCTTCAAAACATTGCAGGGCATTGTTTAATTTTGCGAAGGATGCTTTAATGGTATTGGTATCTTTGGCCTGAACTGCTAATACAATGGGAATATCTCTTTTTAAACCATGAAAAACCTGGTTCACCAATACATAATTGCTTACAGCAACATTGGCAATATAGGTAGGTATTTCCTGGCTTAGGCTCCAATGCCATGTTAGTCCGTTATTGGAAGCAGATGTAGCTGGCGATTGTATACCATTGCAAACGGCCATATATCCACTATCGGTGGTGATATGAAACTCGTAAGTGGCTTTGTCTGAAAAATTATCTATACATGGAAACCAACACCTGCCAAAATTGGGTGGATTAGAGGCCATGCCAACGCCCATATTATAAGCATAGTTATTTGAGAAATAAAAACCTCCCCAACGCGCATCAATACTAGGCGAACCTGCATAAGAAATTTTTAGTTGAAGGGTATCATTCTTTTGAAAAGTTTGCGTTAAGTGAATTTGAACGCTAGAATCTGTTTGTTGGAAATTTGAAACTTGGCCATTACACAAAATTTCGCTTACAGGGAGTTTTAATAGGTCAATATTTAATGACTTTGTATTGGCAAATTTGGCTAAACAAATGAGGGTGCTTGTACCACTAATTTGTTTTGAAGAAATATTTCTAAGGGAGGCTTCAATTTTATAATGTAAAACATCCACAGAATCAATGCGTTCTGCCTTTGTTTGGTAAGAGTTTAGGAATAATATAAAAGCGCCTAAAATGGGTGATAAATACTTTTGCATACAGTTCCAAAGGTAAGAGAAAAAAATGAGCATTTTCTTATCCACAAAACGCCAAATTTTTGTGGGAATTTTATGCCTAAAAATAGCCCATAATGCTATATTTTGCAATGGTTAATATCCTACTAAGTAAGCTGAAAAACAAAAAGGTTTTTCCTTTTGAGGTTGGAGACTAAAATTAGAAAAAATTACCAAAGAATATGGCAGAAGATAGAATTATACAAATTAACATTGAAGATGAAATGAAAACCGCCTACATCGATTATTCGATGTCGGTTATTGTAAGTAGGGCATTGCCTGATGTACGAGATGGTTTAAAGCCTGTACACCGCCGTGTTTTATACGGTATGACGGAGTTAGGTTTGGCTTCAAACAGAGCGCATAAAAAATCCGCTCGTATCGTAGGGGAAGTTTTGGGTAAGTATCACCCACATGGCGACTCTTCAGTTTATGATACCATGGTGCGTATGGCCCAGGAATGGAATATGCGTTACATGTTGGTTGATGGACAAGGAAACTTTGGTTCAGTGGATGGTGATCCACCAGCAGCAATGCGTTACACTGAAGCCCGTTTGCGCAAAATGGCTGAAGAATTATTGGTGGATATTGATAAGAATACGGTTGATTTTCGTCCAAACTTTGACGACAGTTTAACCGAACCAACGGTATTGCCTTCAAAAGTTCCGAACCTGTTAATGAATGGTGCCGCCGGTATTGCCGTAGGTATGGCAACCAATATGGCACCGCACAATTTAACGGAGTGCGTAGATGGAATTCAAGCCTATATTGACAACAGGGATATTACAATTCCTGAGTTAATGAAGTACATCAAAGCTCCAGATTTCCCTACAGGTGGAACAATCTACGGTTATGAAGGTGTAAAAAATGCTTTTGAAACAGGTAGAGGTAGAATTGTGATGCGTGCTAAAGCTGGTTTTGAAACAAGTAAAACAGGCAAGGACCAAATTGTGGTAAGTGAAATTCCTTACCAGGTAAATAAAGCAACACTTATTAAACAAATTGCCGATTTAGTAAATGAAAAGGTTATTGAAGGAATCAGTGATGTAAGAGACGAGAGTGATAGAGAAGGTATGCGCATGGTGTTTGATTTGAAACGCGATGCAGTTCCAAATGTGGTTTTAAATAAACTATATAAATTCTCTCAACTACAAACTTCTTTTAGTGTAAACAATGTGGCTTTGGTAAAAGGTCGCCCAGAAATGTTGAACCTAAAAGACTTAATTGTTCATTTCGTAGAGCATCGTCATGTGGTTATTGTTCGCAGAACCCAATTTGATTTGGAAGAAGCGCAAAAACGTGCACATATTTTAGAAGGTTTATTAATTGCTTTGGATCATTTAGATCAAGTAATTGCTTTGATCCGTAAATCGCGTACGCCAGATGAGGCAAAAAGCGGCTTAATGGATAATTTTAAATTGTCTGATATCCAAGCAAAAGCTATTCTAGATATGCGTTTACAAAGACTTACTGGTCTTGAACGCGATAAAATCAAAGAAGAATATGCCCAAATCATGGAATTGATTGGCAGGTTGCAAGAAATACTTTCAAATGAGCCATTGCGTATGCAGATCATTAAAGACGAGTTGGCCGAGATGAAAGATAAGTATGGCGACCAACGCAGAAGTGTGATTGAAATGGTGGGTAATGAAATGAGTATGGAAGATTTAATTCCAGATGAAGAAGTGGTAATTACTATTTCACATTTGGGTTATGTAAAACGTACTTCTTTGAATGAATACAGAACCCAAGCCCGCGGTGGTAGAGGAAGTAGAGGTGTTGCCAAACGTCAAGAAGACTTTGTAGAGCACATCTTTATGGCCACCAACCATAACTACTTATTATTGTTTACAGAACAAGGTAGGTGTTTCTGGTTGCGCGTATTTGAAATTCCTGAAGGTGAAAAAACCAGCAAAGGAAGAGCAATTCAAAACTTAATTAATATTCCGGTTGACGATAAAGTGAAAGCTTTCTTGTGTGTGAAATCATTAAGTGATCCAGAATATTTAAATACTTATAATGTAATTATGGTAACCCAAAAAGGCACCATTAAGAAAACAACATTAGAAGCCTATAGCCGCCCAAGAGCAAACGGTATCAATTCAATGAATGTGCGTGAAGGAGATACCTTGGTTGAAGCTAAATTGACCAACGGAACAAGTGAAATTATCATTGCCAGCAGAGAAGGAAAAGCCATTCGTTTCAATGAAGGTGGCGTTCGTCCAATGGGTAGAAATGCAACCGGAGTGCGTGCTATACGTTTGGCAGATGGCGACGAAGTAATTGGTATGGTTTCTATTGCCGATCCAAAAGTTTCGAATGTTTTGGTGGTAAGTGAAAATGGTATGGGTAAACGTACAGAGGTTGAAGCATACAGAATCACTAAACGTGGCGGTAAAGGGGTAATGGCCATGAACGTTACAGAGAAAACTGGTAAATTGGTTTCTATCAAGGATGTGGATGATACCAATGATATTATGATTATCAATAAGAGTGGAATTACCATTCGCCTAAGCGTTAGTTCATTGCGCGTTTTAGGAAGGGTAACACAAGGGGTTAGGTTAATTAATATTGGCGGTAAAGATGAAATTGCTAGCGTTGCTAAAATTAATTACATCCCAGGTGAGGAAGAAGGAGAAGGCGAGGGCGATCCAGAAGAAGGAGAAATTGTAGAAGGGTTTGAGGTAATTGCCGGAACCGATAAAGACATAGAGGAAGTTGGCGTTGAAATGCCTGAAGAGGAAGAAGACGATGAGGAGGATATGGAGGAAGATGAAGAGGAACAAACACCTCCAACCGAATAATTAAAAAGCTCCGGAGATTTTCTCCGGAGCTTTTTTTCCATTAATAAGGAAGCAACTTTGCTTAGAGCCAATAGAAATTAGTGAAGTAAATTTAGCCAATAATTAAGTAATATTTTGTCACGTAATTTATCCTGTCTGTTAATTATCGCCTTGCAACTTTTATCTAAAAGTAGCCTGTCGCAATATGCTCCACAGGTTGGTATTATTGGTACTACAGCAATTCATGCCGACAGCAGTATTATTCGTTTTTGGGCAAGTGGGGTTTCAAAATACCAATTAGGTTACCAAAATATTTCAGATACAAGTCTTGGTTATGTGGCAGTTGGATTGGCAGAATTTGGAACTGGAAAAGCAGATCACATGACATTTAGTTTGGGAGATGCAGGATCTATTGAATTGATATTTGATCATGAAATTTATAATGGAGCAGGACCAGATTTTGTAGTATTTGAAAATGGATTTTCATTTGGTAAAGATTCTAATTTCTTAGAACTCGCCTTTGTGGAAGTAGCTGATTCTAGTGGACGTTTTTTCCGCTTTCCTGCATACAGTTTAACAGATACCCTCAATCAAATTGGGCCATTTGGAAGCCTAAACGCAAGTAAATTGCACAATTTGGCTGGCAAATACCTCGGAAATTATGGAACTCCATTTGATTTGGAGGATTTGAAGGATTTGCAAGGCCTTGACCTTAGCCATATTCGTAAAATAAAAATTATAGATGCAATTGGTAGCCTTCAGAACGATTATGGTTCAAAAGATGTAAACGGACGCTTAATAAATGACCCATGGCCAACACCATTTGCCTCGGGTGGTTTTGATTTAGATGCTGTAGGCATTATCCATGGCGATTTAAATTCCTCCGGAATACAGGTGGTGAATGAAAATGCTTTACAAGTATATCCAAATCCGGTTAGGAGCAATGGCATCATTTCTATCGAATCAAAAATGCAATTAGCTTATTATAGTTTGACAGATTTATACGGAAACGAAATTCAAAGAAATGTTTGTAGCGCAAACCTAAATCAATTTGAATTGATTGCACCAGCGCAATGCGGAATCTATTTTTTGGAAGTAGGTTTTGGTGGGAAGTCTTTCATAAAGAAGATTGTTGTACGGCCAAGCAATTAGGTAATAACTGTTCAAAATAGCCAAAATCTATTGTTAATAACTTATTAGTAGTCAATTTAATACATAATCTTTTTGTCCTATAATTAATATTATGTTAAATAGAAATACGGGTAAAGCAGCACCTACTTTCACATACACCTTAGGCAGTTATCAATTATTAACCCCCATTGTTTGGTTCGGCAATGGGCAAAAAAAATCCCCGACCAAGGCCGAGGATTTTAAAATTATTTAAGCTTGAATTATTCGTAGGCTGCCCTTTTCTTTTTGGTTTCTACGGTAGCTTTTTCATTTCCAAGGTTTGCATAAACTTGTTGGATGCTGAATAAAATATCACGCATGTATGCGTATTTCTCCTTCTTCTTG
>CANFSD010000032.1 GCA_947449515.1 Bacteroidota bacterium | reverse complement strand
CCTTATAAAGTACATTTACGAGTTTCAATTTAATGCCAGTTGGTTGAAAAGTGCTTAACACATTTACCTGTGCATTTTTAATATGGTTTTCTATTTCGGCAGGACTTAAATTCTTTAACAAGGTAACATTTTCTTGCTGTTTTATGGCGAGTTCCAATGCGGCAGCGTAACCATCTCCAGCTATTAACAATTTAGCCTTGGTCTTAGAAAAAACCTCTTTTACTAAATAAAGCGCTGCTTGATGATTTTCCGCCACACTTAATTTGCCATGGTAGAAACAATATTCACCTTTGCCAGCAACACATGACACCTCGCTATTACCATGAAATGCGGGCATCAACAAAACTTTTTCACCAAACCTAATTGCCATTTGCTTTCGGTCCTTCTCAGATATGGCTAAAATAATTTCGGCTCGATCCAACACATTTTCATAACGCTCCAAAAGCCAAGCCTCAAATTTGTAATAAGAACGCTTAAAAAAATTATGCTCAGACAAGGCCAATAAAGCATAATAATCATGTTCAATATTATGCATACGCACAATTTTCTGCCTTTCTTTTAATGCGGGATGATCCAATAAAAAACAACTGTGTAAAGCCTCGAATAATATAGGTTCATTGTCAATGCACAAATTCTGTAACAATGTCTCACTCGACCTGCTACTTACAATATAGGGCAACCAAAACTGATGAACTATTTTTTTTCTTGAATAATAATAAACCTTGTTGCAATATTTTTCTAACTCGGCTTGTCTTTTTCTATCGCCATATTCAAAGCAATGCAAGGTAATGTCTAAACCTTGTTCCCATAATGCTTTTAATCTGTAAAAGACATCTATTACTCCGCCATAATTTGCTGGAAAAGGAATATCAAATGCAATTATGTGTGCCTTTTTTTTCAATTACAATGCTTGGTATAGTTGAACCAATTTAACCGATTCAAGCTGCAAATTATATTCCTCCGAAGCTTTTATACAATTATTTTGAAGCTTTAGGTATAATTCCTTATCATTAAGTAACTTAATTAAATTTGCACGAATAGATTCTTCATCCCACATAGATAAAACTGCCACCTCATTGCTGTTATTTAAACCAAGGTATTCAATAAATGGGGAACACAATTGTGGAACCCTTGCATGGATATAATCAAAATACTTATTGGCCAATGAAAATTGATAACTCAATCCATTTGGTTCCAAAACATTGAACCCAATAAAAACTTTTTGAGTCAATGCTGGAAGTTCTGCTGGACTTATAAAACCAAGGAATTTCACTTTTTCGTGCAAATTCAATTTCACCACCAATCCTCTCAAATCAGAACTTAAATCGCCTTCTCCTGCAATCCATAATTTAGCATCAATTTGCTGCATGGCCTTTATTAATTCAGGCAAACACCTGCCTTCATTGAGAGCACCTTGGTATAAAATAATTTTTTCATCTTTGGCAGCAGTATTTTCGGTTCGAACCAAAGGCGGAACATTCATAATTGAATAAAACTTTTTATGGTAAACACCCGTCAACTCTTTGGCTAATGAAGGCCCAACTGTATAGCACAAATCTGCAAAAGGAATGGCTGTTTTTGCGAGTTTATGCCAAAGTGCTTTTGTAAAAGGCCTGTTAGCAACTTCTGGCACCTCAGTAAAATATTCATGCGAATCAAATACCAACTTTTGCTGGCTAATAATTGAAGCCAAAAGATTGGGAAAAAGCGTGTCTAAATCAATTGCCGCAAATATACTCGCCTTGCAAAATAATAAGAAAATTAGGAGGCGGATGTTGTATTCTAGGTAAAAAAATTTCCCTTTATCAAAATAACATTTGATTCTCTTTTGATGATAAACTTCCTTTAATAAAGGTTTTGAAAAACGGCGCTCCCTCCCTACCAACAACACGTCAAAACCAGCATTCACAAGGCTTCTGGCATGGCGTTGCATCCTTTGATCATAAGTAAGATCATTGGTAACTGTAAATACTATAAATGGTTTTTTGTCCAACTTATGCATTGCTGTTCATTCAAGTGCAATATACCTTTATCCAATAAAATACGAAATGCACGAACCAATTCTTCTTCTTTATACATTGGTAAGACCTTGCATAGATCTTTGATTTGCCATTTAATTGATGGATCCAATTGAAATAATTTATCCAATAATTGATGCATCTTTTCTTCTGGCCAAATACTATTGTTCTTTTCAATACAAATATCACAGGCTCCGCAATCCATAACATGGTGCTCATCAAAATAATCCAATAAAACCCTACTTCTACATTGATTGTCATTCTCCGCGTAATGAATCATGGCTTCCAACTTATCCTGCTCCATTTCCTTTCTTTCCTTTATAAGTTTTGGATTTAATTTAAGGTAATTGGCATCAACCCTATGTCCATGAATAAATAATTGTGGGTTGTTTTTTTGAGGTATGTATTCCAATACTCCTAATTCGTTTAATTTTTGCAATTGTTCTTTTAAAAAGGTTTCAGAACAATTCAATTTCATGGCCAAATCTTTTTCACTTATAAGAATATAATTATCAAAAATACCACCATAATTTCTAAGTAATAATTTCACCAAATCTTGGTAAGGTGAATGCATGCTTTGAAATTGAAAAAGCTCATTGCTTTTTAAAATAATTTTTAAACGAGAAGTTTGATAAAAAGCTTCGTTTACATGGAGAATATCCAATTGCGACAACAGCTTTATTGCATTCATCACCACAACTGGGTTCATCTTAATTTGATTTGAAAAGGAGCCGATATCAAAATCAAAACCTTCTTCATTTAACGCTCCAATGGGTAAATGAAAATGACTACATAATTCATTATAAACCTTCTTTAAAATTGCCTCTTCAGGAAAACTTTGCTCCAAACGACTGCGCATTTTTGCCGCATCGGAAGCATGGTAAACCAGCAAACAAAAGGCCGCCTTTCCATTTCTGCCTGCCCTACCTGCCTCTTGGTAATAAGCCTCCAAGCAATCTGGCATTTCATAATGTACTACCACACTACAATCTGGCTTATCAATACCCATTCCAAATGCATTGGTACAAACCATTATTCGAGTTCTATTTTGTATCCAATCTTCTTGTCTTTTTTGTCTTATCTCTGCCTGCAGTCCAGCATGGTAAAACGATGCATTTACATTATTTAGGCTCAGGAAAGTGGCAATCTCTTCGCATAATTTTCTATTGCGCACATAAACCAAACCGCTTCCTTTAGCTTTTTGAATGCTGCTTAATACTTTTTCTAACTTATTCTCCTGCGTCCTTACCACATAATGCAGGTTTAACCTTTCAAAACTTTTCCTAAATACATTTTGCTTCTTAAACCCTAATTGATGCTGAATATCCTCAACCACCTTAGCCGTTGCTGTAGCAGTAAGCGCAATTATTGGAACCTTTGGCAAGTATTCTCTTGTTTCAATTATTTTTCGGTATTCAGGTCTAAAATCAAAGCCCCACTGACTTATACAATGCGCTTCATCTATTGCCAAAAGGGAAATATTTATTTGACTTAAATGATCGCGAATGAGCGTAGAACCTAATCGTTCAGGCGAAATATATAAAAATTTAACCGCCCCATGAACACAATTGCTTAATATGGTTTGAATTTCTTGTTTGTGTAAACCTGCGTAAATAGCATGAGCCTTAATTCCTCTCTCCTCTAGGTTCTCCACCTGGTCTTTCATTAAGGCAATCAAGGGAGAAATAACCAAACACAAACCTTCCATTGCCATGGCAGGAACTTGAAAACAAATTGATTTTCCACCTCCAGTTGGCAATAAAGCCAAGGTATCTTTTCCTGCAAGTATTGAATTTACAATATCCTCCTGCAATGGTCTAAAACCATCAAAACCCCAATATTCCTTAAGTATTTTGTGAATTGTCACTATAAAATAACACCATCCTTAATGGTTAATTGTCGATCACTTTGGGCCGCCAAGGATAAATTATGCGTTACAATTACAAAGGTTTGGTTCATCTCTTTGCGCAATTGAAAAAACAATTGGTGCAAATCTTCGGCAGATTTTGAATCCAAATTCCCACTTGGTTCATCCGCCAATATTACAGATGGTTGATTAATCAATGCGCGTGCTACCGCCACCCTTTGCTGCTCTCCGCCACTTAGCGCTGAGGGCTTATGATGCATTCTATCTTTTAAACCCAAAAAATCCAATAATTCTTTAGCTCTTTTTTGCGTATCATTTTCGCTGGAACCGGCAATCCATGAAGGAATACTAACATTCTCTAATGCCGTGAATTCTGGAAGTAATTGGTGAAATTGAAAAACAAATCCTATGTGTTTGTTGCGGAATTTTGCCAATTTATTTCCTCTTAACAAGCTTATATCCTGCCCATTGATGAGTAATTTGCCACTGTCTGCTTGGTCTAAGGTACCCATAATTTGCAACAAGGTAGTTTTTCCTGCACCCGATGCACCCACAATAGAAACGATTTCAGCTTCTGCTACCCTTAAATTAACACCTTTTAAAATGCTAAGTCCAGCATAGGTTTTATGTAAATTTTCAACCTGTATCATTTCAGGTCAATATTAGCAATTTGCCCTTAAAAAACCTTTACTGAAATAAAATAAGCGCAATTGTGGCTTTTTCGTGCAAAAGTTTCAGAATGCTGCCCTGTTTTTTTTAATACTTTCGAGCATTATTTTAAATATATGAAAAGAATTATTCCTGCCATCCTCCTCTGCACTAGTTTAATACTCTCCCTAGCTTTAATCAACAAAAAGGCCCCAAAAGGCATTGATATGAGCGCCATAGATAAAAACTTTAATGCTGGCGACGATTTTTATCGTTTTGCAAATGGTACTTGGCTTAAAAATAATCCTGTTCCTGCTAGCGAAAGCCGTTGGAGCAGCTTTAATTTAGTGGCAGAAAGAAATAATTTAATTCTTCGTCAGTTATTAGAAGAAGCCGCCGCAGACCAATCTGCAAAACCAGAATCTGTGAAAGGAAAAGTGGGAACTTTTTACCGCTTATTTTTAGATACCCTAAAAAGAGATGCGCAAGGAATTGAGCCTGTTCTTTCCGATTTAAAATCAATCAATGCCATCCAAGGAAAACAACAACTTATTGAAGTAATCAGTAAATTTCATAAAAAAGGTATTCGTTGCTTTTTTGGCTTTTATGTTGGGCAAGATTTAAAAAACAGCACAGCCTATATTAGTTACATCTCCCAAGGAGGCTTGGGTTTACCCGATCGCGACTACTACACAAAGTCTGATGCAAAATCTGTTCAAATCAGAGAAGAATACAACAAACATATACAGGCTACCGCTAAATTATTTGGATTTGGCGACGACCAAATTGCAGTGGATGTATTAGCCTTTGAAACAGCATTGGCAAAAGTTTCAATGAATAGAACTGAACGTAGGAACCAAGAAAAACAATACAATAAAAGAGGATTCCAACAAGTGGTCGACAATTATTCAAATGTGAATTTAGGCGCCTATTTTCAATTAATTGGCCTCAAACCAATTGACAGCTTAATTGTATCTCAACCAGCATTTTTTGATGAATTAAACCAATTAATGGTCAATACCCCTATTTCTACCTTGAAATCTTATTTACGTTGGTGCTTAATGAATAATTCAGCGGGTTATTTAGACAGTAAATTAGAAAAACAGAATTTCTATTTTTATGGAACCGTTCTTACAGGCGCTAAAGAACAAAAACCTATGTGGAAAAGAGGTATTGCCGCTGCAAACAATATTGTAGGTGAATTATTGGGTCAATTATTTGTGGCAAAAACATTCTCTCCAGCCTCCAAAGAGCGTGTAAACTCAATGGTAAACGATATTGTTGAAGCATTTAGGGTTCGTTTGAACCAATTAACATGGATGAGCAAGGAAACACGCGAAAAAGCCCTGGTTAAATTGGCTTCCTTTAATAGAAAGTTTGGTTACCCAGATAAATGGACAGATTATTCTACCCTTGATATAAAAAGCGATTCTTATATCGAAAACAACTACAGGGTAAATGAATTTGAGTTCAATGAAATGCTCAGCAACATCGGAAAACCTATAGATAGAGGTCGTTGGGGTATGCTCCCTCAAACAGTTAATGCCTATTATAGCCCAACGCTCAATGAAATTGTTTTCCCAGCAGCCATTATGCAACCGCCTTTCTTTGATGGTGCAGCAGACGACGCTGTTAACTACGGAAGTATTGGCGCTGTAATAGGCCATGAATTAACCCATGGTTTTGACGACCAAGGAGCAAAATATGGTGCAGATGGTAACTTAAAAAGCTGGTGGACAGAAGAAGACAAGAAAATGTTTGAGGCTAAAACTAAGGTTTTAGTTGACCAATTTAATGGGTATTTTGTTAGCGACAGCTTACACGTTAATGGTGAATTAACTTTAGGCGAAAACATTGCAGATTTAGGCGGTTTAACCATTGCTTATGAGGCCTACCAAATGAGGTTAAAGAAAAACCCAGGTAAAATTATCAATGGATTTACTCCAGAACAAAGGTTTTTTATTGGATTTGCCCAAATCTGGAAGAACAATGCACGCCCAGAAGCTATGCGCCAACTTATTCTAACAGACCCGCATTCACCAGGTGAATTCAGGGTGTTTGGACCACTGAGTAATATGCCTCAGTTTTATGCCGCATTTGGCGTAAAAGAGGGGAATAAAATGTTCAGAAGTCCAGAAAACAGAGCGAATATTTGGTAATGAAAAAATGGCCTTTATTCTTACTTATTGCCCTGTTTTTTAGCGCTTGTGGTGATGCTTGGATTCCAATTTCAATTGACCAAACATTAGGAGAACAGGCTAAAGATGAGATCCTTAACGATAAATACACCTATAAGATTTTAACAAAGGAGGAATGTCCTCAAACCTATTTATTGCTCGAAGATTTAAGAAATCAAATCCTGGAAAATGGCAACCTTTCCCACAAAAATGATTTTACATGGGAAATAAAAATTATTGAGGACGACTCTGTTTTGAATGCTTTTTGTGTTCCAGGTGGTTATATTTTTGTATACACAGGTCTTATAAAATATTTAAACTCTAAAGCCGCATTGGCAGGTGTTCTGGGACATGAAATGGCACATGCAGATAGAAGACATTCAACCAAACAAATGGCAAAACAATTAGGACTATCGGTCCTATTGCAATATGTTTTAGGCATTGACCAATCCAGTCTACTTAACTTGGGTGCAAATTTACTAGGCTTATCCTTTAGCAGAAGCGATGAAAGTGAAGCAGATAACAAATCAGTTGAATACCTATACAATACTGAGATAGACGCGCGCGGAGCGGCCTTCTTTTTTGAACAATTACAACATGAATCCAACAAGGATTTAGTACCAGAATTCATAAGCACACACCCAAATCCAGAAAATAGGATCGAAAATATTTATGCGAAATGGAAAGAATTGGGTGCTAAAAAAGGAAATCGTTACGAATTGGATTACAATTCCGCCATACAGGATTTGCCCTAGATTTTATTTCTGCTATTTATTATTTAAAAATTTGCGCCTGTCTCAAATGAAATATGCGGTTTTTACTTGAAATAAGTATGCCAAAATAGCATACACGTTCTTTAATAAAGCTAAAAATTGTTTAAGTTAAAGTATTAATAATCAATATTTAAAATAATAAAATCTATTTCTTTAATTTAGATATAATTGCATTTTCAATTTGTGCAATTTCCTCCTGAAAATAAGTAGAATTACTTTGAATGGTCCGTAAATAGGGCGCTAATTCATTGAGATACAAGATCTCCTTGAGTAAAATAGCATGGTAATTAGCAACTTGATTGGCACTATTTGCCATTTGCGGTATCTTTTTGCTAAGCTCTTGTAATGCAGTTAATTCATTACTTAAATCAATTGCTTTAAGCTCCTCACGATACATATTACCTTTTCCTAATACCAACCAATCTGGACTAATGGTAGGGAAATTACTTAAAACCTTCTGAATTAGCTCCAAACCAGGCTTATTCCTACCAGAACTAATGTGGGTAAGGACTGGTAGAGAAATATCTAGCGCCAAAGCAAAAGAACTTTTACTAAGGTTCATTGCATCCATGACACTTAACACACGTTTATTTAAATCATCCATGTAAAGTATTGGTATTAAAGGGTGTTTAACTATTGTTAACTAACAACACTACAAATGTAAACAATAAAGAACAATTGTAAAGCGCTCACTTTACATTTGTATGGATATGTAGTAAAATCAATGCTTTACATTTGTTATGTTATTTAATTGGATAACAATACATTAGTAAAGTTGAAAATGCTGCTAAAATACAATTGTAAAACAGTACAATTTCTCCTTAACATCGGTAATATTGGCAGAAATCAAAACTATTTACCCTCCTATTTACTTATACTAGTATGAAAGCCAAAACACTCATTTACCAAACAGAAATTCTTCGTCCTTTAAGCGAGGTATTCGATTTTTTTAGTAAAGCCGAAAACTTAAATGAGCTCACCCCTCCTAATATTCATTTTAAGATATTGACTCCAATGCCTATTCCTATGTTCCCAGGCCAAATAATTAAATACCGAATAAAGCTATTTGGAATACCCTTTAGATGGAAAACTGAGATTGAAGCATGGGATGCTCCCAATCAATTTGTTGACAAGCAATTGAGCGGTCCGTATACAATTTGGCACCATACCCATACTTTTAGGGAAGAAAACGGCAAAACTATTATGACAGATACCATTCATTATCAGTCGAAAGGATGGATATTTGCACCTTTTCTTCATTGGGCCTTTGTAGATCGGAATGTGAAAGAGATATTTGCTTACAGAGAAAAAAGATTAAATGAACTCTTCCCAAACAAATAGCTCCATCAAAAAATGCGAACATTGCCTGCAATGGTCGGATGGTGAAAAGGCATTTTGCGAACATTGCGGTGAAATTTTAGACAAAAAATATCGCGAAGAGCGCGCTGAGCTTGAAAAAGAGCAAAGGGAAGGAACGCCGTTTATGAAACGGGTTAAGCTTAAACAGGCCAATAACAGTATACTCTGGAAATTAATTGAAAAATCTCTTCAAAGCGGACAAATACTTTTGATTGCTTTTTTTATCATTATTACCATCATTTTGGCTTTAATGCCTGGCTAAATGAAACTTTGGGGATATAGCATACTCCTGCTTTTTTTATTGATTGAAAAGTGCTTGCAATGGTTCGCTAATCCAATAGGAATTATTGCTTCTTATGCCGACGATTTCCTGGTAATCCCTTTGGTAATGGGAGCGGCGCTTTGGATTCACCAAAAATACATTTCGAAAAAATTTGTGTATTCGCGACTACAAATTCTATTATATTGGGCTCTTTTCTCTTTGGTTTTTGAAGGCATTTTTCCTGTCTTTACTCCCGCATTTACTGCCGATCCCATTGACTTGTTGGCCTATGCAGCAGGTTCAATTTATTTTTACTTTTTTATCAATTACCCTGCAGTAAAAATTAATTCATAATGAAAGCTTATTTCTGCATTTGGGCTTAGGGTCATTATTCCTTCTTTTTCACTCATCTCTCCAGTAAAACCAAGCGTATCGGCAATTCCGAGCCAAGGTTCGAGGCAAATAAATTGCTCCTGTCCAGGTTTTGTCCAAATGCCCATAAATGGAAATCCTTCAAAATTCATTTGTATACTGTAATTGCTGTCGGTTCGAACCAATTTAAGCCATTTGCTATTTAGGTTTTTGAAAACAATGGCATCTTTTTCAAACAATGAATTATTTAATGGCAATACTTTTCCCTCTGCTTCTATTCTTTCTGATTTACCTGTAAACAACCCTTCTTGTAATAAATGCCTTTCAAAAATTTCTGTTTGCTCAAATTCAATTTTGAATTGATTCAATACTGCTACTGGCAGTAAAAATCCAGGGTGGGCACCCAATGAAAAATACATTTTCTCCGCTCCCATATTGATTACTTTGTGTTCGATGCGAAGCGTATTATCTTTTAAACTATAAGTAGTGAAGAACCTGAATTCGTATGGGTATTTTGCGAGTGAGACATCTGAAGAACTTAGCATCAAACGAATCAAATCTGTATACATTTCAATGGGTTCAAAAACCTGGTCCCTTGCAAAACCATGTTGACCCATTTCATAATTCTTACCTGAAATTTTAAGTTGGTTATTATTTAATTTTCCTACCACTGGAAACAAAACCGGCGCATGACGATTCCAAATTTTTGGATCGGCCTGCCACATAAATTCAAAATTACTAGCGATGTCTTTTACTGAAATTAACTCTGCTCCATTTTCGGAAATTTCAACAAGCAATTGAGTTGACTTTAGTTTATGGGTATTAATCATGGTACTTGAATGAGTATAATTGAGTTGACTAAATTAGAAAATATCTATTGGATTGGGGAAAATGTTTCTAAACATCTGAAACCCGTATAATAAAAAGCCGTAAATTTGATTTTCATTAAGCCGTTGAAATGAATCAATTACTTCGATTTTTCTTTATTGCGCTCGTCACCTACCTGATAGTTCTGTTTGTTACAGATTTTCAGTCGGTGGTAGATGGTTTTGAAAATACCGTTGCTGCAATTTCGGCATTAATTTCTCCTATTAAAGCTGCATTTAAATAGTTTTCCGCTTGTCAAATTCAGGTTTTTAAGGCATCTTTGAAACCGTTAGCCGTGGTGGTGAAATTGGTAGACACGCCATCTTGAGGGGGTGGTGCTCGCAAGGGCTTGGGAGTTCGAGTCTCCTCCACGGCACAAAAAGGTGATATTCAAATGAATGTCGCCTTTTTTTTTTAAAAAAGGCATAAAAAAAGCCTTGATGTTAACACCAAGGCTTTTAAATTCTTTCAGACAGGATTAGTCTATTATTACAGTACGTTCTGCATTTGGCGATTTTATTTTAACCAATTGGGTATTAACCTTAATGCCTACTTTACGCAATACAGATGACACTTTATTTCTTCTGCCTTTTCTTTTCAAACGGGTGGTTGCCATAATTTTAATTTTGTGCAAATATAGAATAAATCTCCTTTTCGCAAACTAATAACCTAAAATATTTAACATACTCTCTGCATTTTGTGCTTCGGCAAAGACTTCGTATGTAATATTCCCTTCTTCATCTTGGTCTATGAGTACATGTTTGGGTGCAGGTATTAAACAATGCTGAATACCACCATAACCCCCCAAACTCTCTTGGTAGGCGCCGGTATGGAAGAATCCCATGTGCAATACTTCTCCTGGTTTTATTTTGGGCATAAAAACCTGGTTGGTATTGGTATCTGAGTTATAAAAATCTTGGCTATCGCAGGTTAATCCGCCTAAATTGATACGTTGAAATTCTTTGTCCCAATTATTAATGGCCAACATAATAAACTTCTGACCAATTCCCCAGGTATCTGGTAGTGTGGTAATAAAAGAACTATTAATGATATACCATAATTCCTTGTCGTTCTGCTCTTTCTGCCCAATAATAGAGTATATCATACCGCCACTTTCACCTACTGTGAATGAACCAAATTCGGTAAAAAGGTTTGGAACTGGCACTCCTCTGTTATCGCAAATAGCCTTTATATAATAAACAATTTGGTCAATCATGTAAGCATAATCATACTCAACCCCAAGGGAAGTATAAATTGGCATGCCCCCTCCAATATCAAGGGTTTCAAGATCTGGGCAAACTTCTTTTACATCACAATAAACATTCACCAAGCGGGTAAGTTCACTCCAAAAATAAGTAGTATCTCTAATGCCTGAATTTACGAAGAAGTGCAACAGTTTAAGTTTAAAATTGGGGTTATTTTCAATTTTCTCTTGGTACAATTCAATAATTTTCTTGTGGCTCATGCCTAAGCGAGAAGTATATACCAGAAAATTAGGTTCTTCTTCTGTGGCAATGCGAATGCCCAATTGTGTAGGTTTGGTTGTATATTTATTGATTAGCTCAAATTCATCGGGATTGTCTAAGACACAAACCAAATTTTCAAAACCCTTTGAAACCAAATCACCCATATTTTGGGCGTATTGTTCTGTTTTGTATCCGTTACAAATGATGTATTGGCTTTTATCAAATTTGCCTTTTTGTTCAAGACGTTCAATTATTGAAAGATCAAAGGCCGAACTTGTTTCTAAATCAACGCCACTTTTTAAAACTTGCTTCAATACAAAATTAAAATGCGAGCTTTTGGTACAATAGCAATAGTTGTATTTGCCATTGTATTCATATTTCTCAAAGGCCCTAGCAAATAAATCCCTAGCCTTTTCTATTTGAGAATTGATTTTTGGTAGGTAGGAAAATTTTAATGGAGAACCATGTTTTTCAATGAGTTCCATCAAATCAATGCCATGAAAACTCAATTGGTCGTTTGCCACCTCAAAACCATGTCGTGGAAAGAAAAAGGTCTGGTGAATTAAATCGGTATACCGGTTCTTTATATTAAGTGTGCTCAATTTTAAAATTTTGTACAATTTTAAGAAAAGCGAAAGGTTATTTTATATAAATAAATCATGAATTAAAATTAATTATAAACAGCCTGTTATTAAGCTTTTTATTTTAGCTCGAACCAATACCTATATATTTGCCACACACCATCCTTTGGAGGTTTTGTGAAAAATGTTAAAATAATTACAATTGAATCAGATTTTGGAGCAGGCAAAAAAGGCGCAAAGCTAGGGCCACAGGCGCTGCTCAAAGAACTTCCTCATACTTTTACCGAAAATATTCCTATTGAAAGAATAGACCCTTTTGAAAAAGAAGAAGGCGAAAATTGTGAATTTGCCATCAATATTGAATCT